>JAOTZM010000001.1 GCA_029861345.1 Candidatus Nitrosopumilus sp. | reverse complement strand
AGATGACTGAAAAATTGTCAAAAAATCTCAAGGAAAATGATAGATCAAAACTAAACTATGTTTGTCAGCAATTAATTGAAATGTATAAAAAGAATCTGGTAAAAATCAACCATTCTGTCTTGGAGTTGATTTGTGCTAGTAATCTTATTTTGAGAGGTTATTCAGTAGAGGTTGAAAAATCTGTTTCAGATATTTTAGTGTGTGATATTTATGCAAAGAAAGGGGGAGGATATGCCATTATAGAAATAGAGACAGGGTTTACCCCTCCTGATCATGCAATGGATACTGTTGATTATTATGCTGCAAGAATTATGAGCAAAATTGCACGATACAGCCAACATTGTTCAAAATTTTCCTTGGCGACTCCCGTTATGGGGATTCTACCCATCCCGAAAATTTTTCTGCTGCCTCCAAATGCAAGAAAGAAAGAGGATGTAGATAAAGTAAAAGAACTCTGTGATCGTTATTACAAAAATCCTCCCATCAAATATGAAGATATTCTAAATGCTCACCTCCATTCAATCTATCTTATTAATATCGACAAGGGATTTGCAAAAGAACTTGATCCACAGGGATATGTTGATTTGACTCAAAGTCTTCTTGAAAGAAGTGAAATAGAGTACTAATCTTTCTTAATTTAGAAAAAATTCAAATTCATCTATTGTTTATGAGAAATAAGATGATTTGTGCTGCATGTGAGACAAGAAAGCATTACGAGTGTATTGATTGCATGAATAATCATAAAACCCACCTATGTTCCTGTGATTGTCATGATGAAAACACTGAACCCCACAAAATTGGAAAATCTCACTGATCTTAATTTTTAAACTTTCTTTCAATTTCTTGGGCCATCGCTTCTAGTTGACTAGTATCTCCAAATTTTCTATAAGTTAGTTTTTCAAGAGTTTTGATAATGCTAATTGCGGCTCTGTACTGTGGAATCTCAGGCTCATTTAGTTCTCCATACATCCCAATTCCATGAATTCCATTTTGTTTTGCAAATCCTAGAATCAGTCCATTGAATCCAGTGATGAATGATTTTTGAGGGGTAGCTTCTACATTAAGTCCATCCATTTGTTTTGTCAGTTCTTTGGATGTTGTAGTGATGTATGTCTTTGGATTATTATCTAAAACTCTGTTGGTGTGAAACCCTCCAAGAGTATAAATGAATTTTGTAGAATATTTTTTTGCAACATCAATTACATCTTGACACAAAGCGTTTAACTCACTGTTACTTTGAGGTTGCCCTTTCCCTCCACCAAAAATTATCAAATCATCAGTGTATTTGTATTCCCAACTCTCTTTTGGAAGATCAATGTATCCTCCTTTGTCTATTACGTAGGTGTGATACGGTGTATTTGCAATTCTAAATATTTTTGTTCTCAGAGAATCATTGATGAAATTTACTACAATACTTCCAACATTACCCATGTCTTGCATTGCTGCAATAATAATTGGTTTTTCCACAATTGGCTCCTCATTTTGTGTAAACTCCACTGTTCTTCTCAAATGTAATGAATTTTAAACATATGCTGTGATGAAGAAATTCTAAATTTTTCTTATGACTTTAATTTTCTTTACTATTTCTCATTTGAGTAAAGTTCAATTATAGTTCAAAAAACCCATGTCTTTATCTGATCATTTCTTGATCTCTAAAATCTTTTAAAATATTTTTTAATTCTTGATTATCTGCTCCAAGATTTCTCTGAATCTAATTGAAATCTTTGAATAATTCTTTAATCTATGTTCTTTACCTCTTGGTCAATTCTATGACTCTTGCATTTGCTCTATCCTAGGATTATTTGATTAAATTGGTTTTCTGAAAAATACCTACCTTTATTTTTTCTATTTAAATCATGAAAAGCATCAGATAAATTCGGAAAAATTCTATCCCGCATATCTAAAGTGATGTCTCCTTTTGATTAGATTTGAATATGCTTACTAATACTGTATTGAGCCTACAGATCTGATGTTAGAATTTTTTTCAAATACTAAGTAATTATATCCTATTTTAACTCTTGTAGATTTTTGATTTATTTTTTATTGATCGACAAAAATATGAAGATTCATAAGGCAAAAAAACATCCTAACCACAAATTATGGAAACAACCATGGAAAATATTGGCACGTTAGAATATGTGCTTGATAAATATTCTAAAATCTGGAGCTGGAAAATCACTGGTGATCGTGCCGTTAATATGATTTCAAGGTTGGTTCCTGAAGCTTGGTATGGAGAAAACGTAAATGAAGTGATCATCCCTGATAGTACTGAAAGTGTAAAACAAATAAAACTCATCATGGATAGATATCCACTCGAAATTTTATCAAAATCTACATGGCAAAGAAAAATTGTAAAGACTTTTGCACCTAAACCTACGTTGCCTCCAATAAAACACAAACTAAAGCGTGCAAAAACTGGTGGACAATTCCGAGGAAAGCTTTTGAATTTCCAAAAAGAGGGACTAGACTTTTTACTAAAATCTTCTGGCAATGCTTTACTAGCAGATGAAATGGGTCTTGGAAAAACTGTACAGACATTATCATATGTAGCTACTGAAAAACAAACATTTCCTACACTTGTTGTTGCACCATTAGTTACATTGAACAATTGGGAACGAGAGATTGGAAAGTTCCTAAAGAAAAAGAGCAGAAATGGTAGATTGGTTGAATCTGAATCTCCTAGTGTCACCCTTATTCGAACAGGAAAGTCTAAGGACCTTCCAAAGTCTGATATTTATGTAATTAATTATGAATTACTTTTCAAAAGATATGATGACCTGGCAAAACTTGGAATTAAAACCATTGTATGTGATGAGGTACATAATCTAAGATCAAAAACTACTCAGAAATACAAGTCCGTCAAAAAACTGGCTGCATTGCCTTCGGTTTTGTATCGAATAGGCCTTTCTGGAACTCCTATTTACAATAGAGGTTCTGAAATATGGCCAATTATTGACATTATAAAACCTGGTCTTCTGGGAAGTTTTAAGGAATTCTGTGAATACTTTTGCTATGTCAATGAAAAGGGTAAAGCTATTGTTTTAGAAAATAAAAGAGCTTCACTTAGAAACGAATTACAAAAACATGTGATGCTTAGAAGGAAAAAATCTGACGTCCTAAAAGAACTCAAAGATAAGGTTCGTTACAAAGAAGTCATTGCATCTAATACTGATTACTATCTAGAAGAACTTGATAAAATCTGGAAGAAACTTGAAGAAGAACAAAAGGTTGCGGAAACAGAATTCTCAAAATCTGCATCGTATCATAGAGCTATTCAAAGTGAAAGACAGATTGCAGGGGTTGCCAAACTACCTCATGTAATTAATTTTGTTAAAAATATTATGGAGATTGAAGAAAGTGTTGTGGTATTTTGTCATCATAAGGTAATTCATAAACTGCTTCATGAAAGTCTTCAAGAATTCTTTCCCGTGTCTATTATTGGGGGACAATCCGATTCATTTAGACAAGATCAGATTGATAAATTTCAAAAAGGTGAATCAAAACTGATGATTGCAGGTCTTCGTGCAGGAAACGTTGGTATTAATTTGACTCGAGCAAAATATGTCATCTTTGCAGAACTTGATTGGAGTCCTGCAATCCACAGGCAAGCCGAAGACAGACTTCACAGAATTGGTCAACAAAATACTGTCTTTGCATATTATTTGATAGGAAACGGAACATTAGATGATCACGTTGCAAATATTTTGGTAGATAAGAGCTATGAGATTGATGAAATTATTGATGAATCCGCCGATAACTATGAAAACAAGAACAAAGCCGAGCTTATCTTAGCTCAGATACAAGACAAAATCCGTTCAAAATAACTAAATCTCTAATTTGTCTTTTAGTTTAGATAATTTTCTAATGATGGTATCTTTTTTTGGTTGGTCTAATTGAGAATCTTGAATCTCTTTCATTAAATTGTCAATTAAGCTTAGAATCTCAACTTCTGGCTTGAATTCTCCAAAATTGGTATTGTTAAATCCCTCCGTTTCTGTCTTATCCATTTCATTTATTCCTTCAGATAGTATTTCGTAAATTTTCACAAGTTTACCTTCTTTTCTTTGTGGTGACATTAGAATAAATTGATTTTTCCTCAATTTTTCAACATCTTCAAGCAGTATGTCTTCTGATATTCCTAGAATATCAACAATCTGGTTCATACTACAAGACTTTATCTGAAGAAGCCGTAAAATTTTCCCCCAGGTTGGAACGTTATTACTCCAAAGTATCTCTTGAGCAAAATTTGTGATAGAAAAAGAGCCATCATTATTTAATGATATTAGTTTTCGATCTTTTAATGACGCAAGTACATCAAGAATTCTTCCAACCCCTAATCTCTTTAACTCTGAATTCTCTAGACTGTTTTCATTAAATGTTCCGTTTTCTTTAATTGCCAAATGTAAAATTTCCAAATCCACAGTCCCTAGTTTTCTCATATTATTCATTTACATGCAAGATTTATCATGCTTTCCTTTTTGAAATCCCATTTTGGATGTTTTCTGAAGACTTATTCTTTTAAGTAAGATTGCCTGAAAATGAAATTTATTAAACACTAGATTTGACTTTTACTCTTCAAAAATATATGTGGATACAAATTATTTGATTTATGGTTCGATATGAACTTCCAAGATTGCCTTATGATTATGCTGAACTAGAACCGTTCATTGACTCAGAAACAATGAGAATTCACCATCAGCATCATCATCAAGCATATGTTGATGGGCTTAACAAATCCCTTGAGCAAATTGGTGGTGCATCACATCCCCAGTATATCTCATCGATACTATCAGATCTAAACTCAATTCCTGAATCAGGAAGAAGTGCAGTCAATTTTTTTGGTGGAGGTTTTGAGAATCATAGATTGTTCTGGGAAATCATGACTCCAAATAGTAGTGGTTATCCTGGAGGAAAATTAGAAGATTCAATTGATGTTTATTTTGGTGATTTTGAAAAATTCAAAAAAGTTTTTTCAGAAAAAGCAAATTTAATTCAGGGAAGTGGTTGGTGTTGGTTGGTTTTTAATCAGACTTATAACAAAATTGAAATCATTACAACCACCAATCAAGATAGTCCTTGGACTCTTCAAAAAACACCTTTGTTGGGATTGGATGTATGGGAACATGCATACTATCTAAAATATCAAAATAGAAGGCCAGACTATGTTAATGCATGGTGGAATATTGTTAACTGGGATTATGTGGGAAATCGATTCTCCGAACTTCCGGGATAAAATGTCTGATTTGGATAAATTCTTTTAAAGAGAAATTGAATTTTTCTACATATGAACAAGAGTCTAAGATACATTGCAATTCTTGCAATTCTCCCCTTGTTTACAGCAGGATTGGGAACTGATTATTTCACAGATGCTGAGGCTCTAAAAAGCCAAGGTGTTGGATCCTCAAAGTACGGTTCTAGTACTAATGTATGTGGATTACAGTTATGTTCTGAAATTCCAGGTGGTAAAGCTGCATGGAAGGCACAACAAGAACCAACTCCTGAAGCAACAGTTACTGAAGAGATAGATGAGATGGAAGATACTCATGAAGAAGCAGTAACTGAGGCAGACTTGGGTTCTGTACTTAGATTATCAAGAGCAAACGTTCCAGCAACTATTCCACTGCATCAAGGATACTACAACGGTGAAGATGTTTACTTTATCATCACTGACTCTAGTGACCCTACACATGCAGAAATCATTACAAAAAATCAGGGCTGGCAAGTAGAGCTTGCACCCTTATTGAAGAATGCTCCAGATGCAGCACTTTCAACAACTTACATGTTCACCAACGGCATTGAAGGCGATGGTGTTCATGGTTTCCAAGGTGAAGTCTTTACAAGTACTCCTGCACAAGCAGAGATGTACAGTGCATTGACTTCACATGTCCATGTTACATGGAATGAAGGAGTATCATCTAGAGTACTTGACTCAGAAGAAATGATTATGACAGCAGCTGATAACGGACAGATTACATTAACAGAAATTGATGTAGTTTTGAACATGCCACAAATTATTTGGCCTGAAGGTCAGATAATGGTTAAAGAAGATAAAACTTTGACTGATGAGACACCTTATGGTGGTGGACAAGTTCTTGATATCGATACAGAAGAGATGAATGTAACTTTCATTGCTCATCGTGGATGGGGCCCAGATGGTAGAACAATCTATTACATTGTAACAGATGCTACTCCAAGTGGTCCTGCCGAAATGATGGGAGTTGTAAGTGCACCAACATCTGCAAGCTTGATTGCAAATTCAGCAGCTGTAGACCTGTATCAATTCAGAAATGGCATAACAGGAACTGGTCCATTGGGATTCCAACCTGGAATAGCAGCAGGAGCTCCAGGTGATGTAAACTATTCACCAATGTGGAGAATCTTTATGATAGGATGGAATACTCCTGAAAATGCTCAACTGTTAGAAACCATTGATGATATGAACGCATACAGAGAAGCTGGTTTGATCGATATTGGTATTGCACGTCCAATGGATAGTGACCACATTGTTAATTGTCCATTTATTGATCCGTTCCAATAAGATCTAATCTCTTTTTTCTTATTTTTTGGAATCTTTACATTTGTTAATTTTAATTAAAAAAATCTTACAAATTTTTAGAAAATCAACTACCCGATTTATCTTTGATCATGAGAAAATTAATCCATGAGTACCATCGGCATGTATATGCTAAATACGGGAGAATACGAGGAAGAAAAAATCCATCAAACCCTTGAGATGTTGTACATAGATAGAAAAAATGAATTTCGCGAATTGTCACAAGTGCTTCTTAGTGAAAAGGCACTTAAAGCAATGCCAAATTGGAGGGAATTTGTTTTGAATTTCTGCTTGGATGTAGAAGATGCCTTCAAGACTTGGTCTGGTCAAAGTCCCCTCTTTGTAAGTTCTCCCCAAAAAGCCTTGACTCTATTAAGACAACTAGGACATGATAAGACATCAATGAATCAACTAGCTCATTTGCTTAACCTGTCATACAATCTTTCAGTTGAATTCAAAGAGATCTACCGACGTTTAAAATAATCTCTTTTTATTTTTCATTACTACCAAATTTGGCTAGACTTTTAAATTAATTATTTTAGTTTTTATACCTAACTCTAATAAAATGATGAGTTCAAAGTCATGATATTATTTTTTGAACACGTCCTATTCTTCCGTCTGTCAACTCTACCTTAATTCCATGAGGATGAAAATTATCTGAAGTAAGAATTCTTTTAACCGTGCCCTCAGTCAAATTCCCTGTACGTTGATCTTGTTTTTGTATTATCTGTACCTTTACTCTGATTTTTATTTTATCTCTTGAAGGTGTTGAATCCAATAGTGTTAGATATTGATGAATAATTCTAAATCTTTGTTTTGATAAAATTATGCTGTATTAAGGGTTGCTCAAAACATTTTTTTAATTTTGCTTATGATTTGGGAAACATTCGTTGCAATAAACAGGTCTGTCATCTTTTGGTCTGAATGGTATTTGGCATTCATTACCACAGTCACCACATGTTGCAGTAAACATCTCTCTGGGTCTGTCATCTCTTGAACCTCTAAACCTAGAACCTCTGTCATTTCTACCATAACCTGATCCTCTACTAAATCTAGATCTGCCACTATCTTGTGGCTTATGATTTGGGAAACATTCGTTGCAATAAACAGGTCTGTCATCTTTTGGTCTGAATGGTATTTGGCATTCATTACCACAGTCACCACATGTTGCAGTAAACATCTCTCTGGGTCTGTCATCTCTTGAACCTCTAAACCTAGAACCTCTGTCATTTCTACCATAACCTGATCCTCTACTAAATCTAGATCTGCCACTATCTTGTGGCTTATGATTTGGGAAACATTCGTTGCAATAAACAGGTCTGTCATCTTTTGGTCTGAATGGTATTTGGCATTCATTACCACAGTCACCACATGTTGCAGTAAACATCTCTCTTTCTCTATCAAATGACAAGTCTTTCTAAAATTGTGGTGAAACTGTACTGTAATTAAACCATTGTATAAAATTTTAAAATGTTGTTGAGAAATTGATGAACAAAAAAATATTCATGGATGGAATAATCAGATATGTTTACGCGTCAATATGACCGATAACACAAAAATTATTTCAAAACAAATTTCAATAAATTAAGAATTTAAGTCGTATTCTGCTTACTAAATATCTATTTTACAGGGGTATCTGGCAATACATGGTTTTTCAAAATTGAAGCGGTGGGAGTTGATGTTGGAACGTTTCCTTTAGAATTTTTTTTAAAAAAATAGAATTATAGAAGAAATAGAAAAAGATCCATCCCCAATCATTTGCCTTGGAATGGCTCTACTGTTGAATGGTAGTTCTGGATTTTTTCTGAGAAATTTATCCTCTACCTATTCTGAAAATGGCAGTACTGCATGTTGGGCATGTGCCCTTAATTGCAGGTTTACCATTTTTCATGGTGTATGGTTTAGCACCTTTGATGTCGCGTTTATCTCGGCACTTAACACAATATCCTATTGTCATAACTGCACTTGGCTTGAGGTCCTATTAGCGAGACCTTGTTGAATTTTTTTCACTAAGAGGCAAATCTGCGATCTTGATTGTTAGGTTTCACAACAATTTTTTCCATATCGGATATTTTTTGATAAATTTAGGAACAAATTATTCGAATTTCTTAAATAATAAATTAATTTGCAATCTAATTTATCTTGTCAAAAATTTTAACTGACGTTGATTTGTAATGTTGTAGATTCAGATAATGCACTATGGTTTATCAGTCCTTCCCATACAAAAATTTCTGCAGTAAACTCTCCTTCCTTATCGGGAGCCCATGATAATGACGGACTAAGTTTTTGATCTGGTGTTAATTGTCCACTAATCCATCCCAATGAAACAACAAAACCTACTTTATTTTTTATTTGGACAAGATACACAAATGCTTGGGATTTTTCTTGAAGATTTGTAATGTCAGATGAGATTTGAATTTGTTGATTTACATTCACATTATCCACTATTTGTGAACCAAAAAAGTTTTCTAATCTTGGATCACTTATCGTTGCTCTTTGTAATTCTGTTGATGCAAATACCGGGGTAAAACTAATAGTAAATACTAGTAAAATTGTTAATACTCCTATAGCCTTACTTAACACAGTATTTTGGACAATTTTTTTGTTAATAAAGCGTTTCTGAATTGATATTTTTGATTTTAACTTTAAATAAATTAGAACTTTTCTAGATTTTCTATAATGGTACTTTTCTTTGTGATTATTTTGTCTGGATTGAGTATATCTTCTGGATCAAAGAATTTTTTGATTTCTTTGAATACTTCATAGTTCTTTGCACCATACTGTCTTCTGACAAATTCTGAGCGAGCAAGACCATCTCCGTGTTCAGCAGTTATGGTTCCACCGAGCTTGATTATTTCCTCAAAGTACTGTGTTGCGATATTTTTTATGGCAACAATTTTTTTTCTATCTGAAACCAAACGGAAATGAATATTTCCGTTTCCTATGTGTCCATAAGCAATTGATTTAGTTTTATATTTTTTGTTTATCTTGTTTAAAATTGTAAATAATTTTGGAAGACTCTCCAAAGGGACTGCAGCATCTTCAATTACATGTGGAACTCGTTTCTCTTTTTTTATTGATTTTAAACTATAATACAATGATAGATCTCTATATTTCCACCACTGAGAAATTTCAGCCTTTTTTTTAAATATCTTAATAATATTTCCAGTAGATATTATTTTTAATTTCTTTTCATTAAAACTAATATTTTCATCATACTCTACAAAAAGTAAACATTTTGTTTTCTTGTTAAATTTGAATTTTATTTGATTAAGTGTCGTTCTATCTACAAATTCCATTGCAGATGGCTCTGTTTTATTGATCTCAATACAATTTTTTGAGGCATCCATAATTGATTTGTACTCTATTACAAAAAGAATTCTCTTTTTTGGGTTATTCCTGATTTTCAGTTTTGCTGATAAAACAATACCTAATGTTCCTTCAGAACCTATGATTACTTTGTGAGCATCATTAATTGATTTTACTTTGTCAATTCTATACCCTGAAGAGTTTTTTGTAACATTTGGGAATCCACATTTATCAATTTTTTTGGTAAACCCTAAAATCTTTTCTGCAACTCTTTTATTTTTTGGAAGAGTAATCTTGTTTCCATTGCCGTCAACAAATGTAATTTCTAAGACATTATCAATAACACTTCCATACTTTAGACTTCTGCTTCCACTGGAATTATTTCCTAACATTCCACCAACTGAGCAAAAAGAACCAATTGACGGATTAGGTGGAAAAAACTTTTGACACTCCTCTAGTTTCCTGTCAAGTTTGCCTTTAATTGTGCCTGGACCTACAATTACACTATCTTTGGCAAGTTTACACGAAACAAAATTCTTCATATCCAGAATTATTCCCTTGTTTAATGCACTTCCGACAAGCCCTGTTCCCGCACCTCGTACGGTAATTGATGTTTTGAATTTATTTGCAATCCTTACTGCATTAATTACATCTTTTTCATTTTTTGGAATTACTATTACTTTTGGAATTATTTGGTATGAGCTTGCATCCACAGAATAAAATTCTCTGAATTCCTTTTGAGAAAAAACATCTCCTTTAATTGTTGGCTGTAGTGATTTTAGAATTGATTTGTTCATATGATGAATCTAAACTTTGATTCTATAGTAATCCCATCTCTCAGGATCAAATAGTGTCACAAACTCTGCCTGTTCTCTGTCTATTCTTGACCTGATGACATCTCGCAATGCAAAACTTGTTAGAAATTTGTACTTCATAGAGTGAGATTGCATGATAAACATATGACGCATCTCGCTTCCTCCTTTTAGTCCCCAATACCCCATCTTTAGTGCTAGTGGTTCAAGAAATATCGTGTTTCTAAGACCATAATTTTCATCTCTAATCTCTTCGCGAAGCTTATATTTTTCAAGTGGTCCTCCTTTCGAAAATCCTACAATCTCTCCGTTTTTATCATTTAGTCTAAGTGTGTTAATGATTATCTGTGGATCTTTAACTGATTCTTCGAATTTTTCTTTTTCAAATTGCAGGGGTGTTGGTAACTCTAAAAAGATCTCATATAATGTCTTGATGAAATTTGAGTCTTCTCTTGTTGTCATACATTCTATTATAGGGACTAGCTTGAGATTTTCATAAGAGTAATCTGCTTGAATAGTAATCTCCTGTTGCCTGATTTTCATAAATGATAGTACTGTATCAAAAAAATTCTTTCTCATCTCCTTTGGAAGAGCCTTGAGGATCCCTTTTGCCATTTCTGTTTCTTTGTTTAATAATTCCTCAAAATATGCTACTGCGCTTCTTACAATTAATGATGGCCTCCATGCAAGCGCGTGAGCATTCATCTTTGCCATCTCCATTGCTTTTACAAAATCCCCTAATGCATAACCGCTAATTCTATCTACTACTGATAGATACCATCCCATTTCCATGACGTGTTGTTGATATTGTTGATTGTTTTTTGTTAAATCTGAATTTTGGAAGCATTGTTTGATTTGTACCTCCGCATTTTTTTTAAGTTCTCCACTCCAAGGGTATGTTGTTCTTAAAATCAAGACCTTAATAATTTCTAAATCAATATTTGCTGTGTTAATTAACTGGCGGAGTTTTCTATCCATTGAGATAAACCTTAGAACACTTTCCTCATGTGGTTTATCTACATTTTTTTGAGGATCAAAATCATGAAACAATGCTGCAATGTATAGATACTTTATATCTTCATTAGTGAATTGAAATTTATCTTGATCTGTAGCTAAAAGTGAGACATATGTTACTTCTAATTCATGATTGATGTTATGATACCCGTAGTATTCCGTTCCAAGACCCTGGCTCTCAAACAAGTCAATGGTATAATCTAACATCTCTACATAATAATCGTCTTCTAATCCTTTTTGCACCATTAGATTCAGGATTTCGTTTCGCATTGAATGCGTATTTGCAAATTGCTGCAATACCATTTTATCATAATTCCTATTTTTAAAGATGATCTATGTCTTCTAGAAAATTTATTTTATTTTTATCGGATATGTTTAGAAAGATTCAATAGAATTATGATCTGGTTATTTTTGAATGTCCATAAATCATGATTTGCTTGAACTTCTCATGGAGTTTAATGAAAAACAGTCTCCGGATTTTCTACTTCATCTAAATAATTTTACTTATTCAATTACGAGTGTATCAATTAACAATACTTCTATTCCTGTTAATGAACCCACTACCCGTGGAGGGGTATATTTTTCAGACAAATTTGCCTATAAAATGAAAGGAATAATTGAAGATCTTTCTGTTGTTCCACAACTGACAAAGAAAATGCTTGGACCTAACACCGAATTTGGTGCTCTCAAAATCACAACTCAAATTGAATCTAATGGAATCCCTACGAACCTTGAAATCTTTACCAATCTTACAAACAGTGTTCAGACTCCCAGCTCAATTGAGCTCAACATGATTATTATAAAACTACAATCTGTCTAATCTACTTTTAGATATTTGTCATACTTTGCTCTTCGTTCTTCATCTGATAGTATTTCATATGCCTTATTTAACGCCGCCATTTCTTCTTCAGAATCTTCTTTTGTTTTATCTGGGTGTGTTTTCTTTGCAAGCTCCCTGAATTTTTTTTTGATTTCTTCTTGTGTTGCATCTTTAGAAACTCCTAAAACATCATAGAAGTTTGGGAGTTCATCGTTTATTGCAGCATTTCGAAATTCTCTATCTTCTTTTGTATTTTTCCTCTTTCCCAATTCTTCATAATCCTCACCCCAGTTAGAATGATATTTTTCAAATGTTTTTTCTCTTTTTGATTCAAATTCAGATTTATCATAAGATGTCTTTTTTCGAAGTATGATGTCTCTTGCTAAAAACAAAAAGATTACAATAATTGCAATTGCAAAACCTGCAAAGAGAACTATCTTTTCTTCATCCGAAACTTTAAGATCCATATCTAGCTCATCGCTCTGAGCATATCCTGTTTGGAATACTCCAAAGATAATAATGCCTAAAATTAAAAAAATGCCTAATCTTTTCATCTTGTCTTCACTATGTTAATCTGAAATCTTCTTTTGCGGTATTTAGAACTACATGAGTAATAGTATTTTCCACATTTGGAATTGCAGTCAGACCCTTTACAAAATTACTTAGTTCATTTCGTTCCTTGAATTTTGCTATAATCAGAGTATCTGTTGAACCTGTAATATCATAAACTCCACAAACATTTTCAAATTTTGATATCTGCTCTTCTATATTTATAATCTTGTCATTTTTGGCGATAATTTCGATAATGGCAGTGAGAGAGTATCCTAATTTTTCATGGTCAATTATTGCAGTATATCCCTGAATAATCTTTTTCTTTTCTAACTTTTTGATTCTAGATAGTACTGTAACAGTAGACATTCCAAGTTTTAATCCGAGTTGTCTTGCTGATAGTCTTGCATCTACCATCAAATTTTTGAGAATCTTTTCATCTGTGTTATCTAGATTCATAATCTATAATGCTGAAAAATTTATTTAAATTTTCGCTAAATCAATGTAAATTTGTTTAGTTTTATTGAATTCTTTTTGGTGTTGATTTTTAGGTTTAATACAAATGTACTTTTCTTTAATTTATGGAAAAAATCCAAGACCTTGTTTTAAAGGGACAGACTTTCATGGAATCTGGAAAGTTTGGTGATGCCCTTGGTTTTTTTGAGCAAGCACTTCTTTTGAATCAGGATGATCCTGATCTTTGGAATCTTAAGGGAATAGCACTTCGAAGTTTGGGAAGATACGAGGAAGCAATGGAATGTTTTAACAAGTCCTTGAAGATTGATCCACGAGACAAAAATGCATCTTGATTCTGTGTAGACTAGTTATGGATCCATACTGTAGCCAAATAATTGAAACTCTAAAAAGCAAATACGATGTAGTTCTATTGTGAAAATAACTGAAATAGAAATTGATGACAGTCAAACAGGCTATTATTGGATCCAAATTTATGCCAGTAATAAGAAACAGGCAATCTCATTAAAATATCAAATCTTAGATGATCAGGCAATACGAGAAAGATTGGAAAATGAAATTAAACATAGTCAGAATATCATTACACATTCATCAAGTAAAATGGAAATGGCGGTGCAAAATCTCCTTATCGATAAACTTCTACTAATTCTTGAAGGAGAAGAGGAATCTTTATAATTTTTGGTGTTAACTACATTGATTGACCGTACGTGAATAATTCGCGGCAATATTTTTACAGATCATAGATTGATAATTGTGAAAACATCCTTTACAATTGGTTAATCTATATTATTAACAATACATTATCTGATACATTGAGTAGTGAAATAGATAGGATGCTGGTCGATGCCTTTGAGTATGTCGAAGATGGAAATTTTGATGATGCGCTAAAAATCTATGATCAGGTACTCAAGCAAGAACCCGGCAACATTTCTGCCCTTGTTGACAAGGGAGCTACACTACAAAACATGGGAAGATTCAAACTTGCTATTCGATCCTATGACAAGGCTCTTACCATTTCTCCTGATAATCTTGATGCATTACTAAACAAAGGCGCAGCATTGCATTCAGATCAGAAATACCTAGAAGCAATTGAGTGCTATGATCTGGCCTTGAAAATTGACAAAAAATCTGCAATGGCACTTGCATACAAAGGACTGTCATTAGGCGAGATGGGGCAACTACAAGGTGCTATAAAACATTTCAAAAAAGCACTATCTATTGATCAGCATTATGACTTGGCAAGCCTTTCAAAGGATACTGCACAAAAACTACTAAAATCAATAAAAGAAAAGAAATCTAAAATACAGTAACGTCTCCTGGTGCAGGCTCTCGAGTGATCTGTTTTTCATGTGATTCAAAATGGTCTTTATGTGCTGTATTCTGATGGTCTCTTAATTTCTCAATACTCTCAAAACCCTTGTGACACAAATAGCATTTTGGTTTGTATTCATCAACTAGGGGGAGTACCACGTTACTACTGGCATGATAGGCTACTTATTTCTTAATATTATAACGAATATATCATGATGAGTTAATAACACAACATGCTAGAGAAACTAGTTGGGGACTCACAAGCCTTAGATCGAGCCATTGCAGGAGAAGAACTTTCTTACAAAGACGGTCTTGAACTAATCAATTATGATAACCTACATCTACTGGGAGCCGTTGCAGATTCTACCCGAAAGAAGATTGTCGGCGATACTGTTACCTTTGCAGCATCTTACTACATGAATTACACAAATGTCTGTGCTGCAAGTTGTCAGATGTGTGCATTTTATCGAAAAGAAGGAGCAGATGATGCTTATACCCTAACTCCACAAGAAATCGAGCAAAGAGTTGGAATTGCAAAACAGATGGGCGCAACGGAAGTTCACATAGTTGGAGGTTTTCATCCAAAACTTCCCCTAGAATACTATGAGGATATGATGAGAATAATCAAAAAGAATCACCCTCAACTTAATATCAAAGCACTGACTGCAGCTGAGATCTTTTATTTATCAAAACTAACTAAAAATTCTACTAAAGAAATTCTATCTCGTCTTAAAGATGCTGGACTTGATTCAATGCCCGGTGGTGGTGCAGAACTATTTCATCCTGACATTAGAAACAAGATTGTTAGAGGAAAGTGCAGTGGACAAGAATGGCTTGATGTTATTGAAGAGGCACACAACATGGGAATTCAAAGCAACGTAACAATGCTTTATGGCCATATAGAAAAACCAGAACATATAGTTGATCATCTCATAAAAATTCGTGATTTACAGAAGAAAACTAATGGTTTCATTACTTTGATTCCTTTAAAATTTAGCTTAGATAATACAGAATTAGAGCAAAAACATCTAGTAAATAACGAATGCTCATCTGTGTATGATTTACAAATAATTGCACTCTCAAGGCTTATGCTTGCAAATGTTCTAAACAATATCTCAGTTTATTGGGTTGCATATGGCAAGAAACTTGCACAGGTTGCACTATCTAATGGTGGAAGTGATTTGGTTGGAACTGCATTTTCTGAAGAGATTTATCGTGCTGCTGGAAAACCAACTGCATCATCTGTTGATGAACTAGCAACAATGGTTAAAGAAATCGACCGTTCTCCTGCTCAGAGAAATACTCACTTTGGGATCTTAAAACAGTTTTAGATCAAATGTTTTTTTATTGAATCAATCTTTTCTTCCATCTTTACATGTTTGTCTCTTCTTGAATCTATTTTTATTACAACTTCTACTCTGTCAATTCCTAAATTGTGAACTGTTTCCATCATCTTCTTTGATGCCTCATAGATGATATCAATCTCATCTGATTCCAAAACTGTCCCCATTGAATTGATTTTGTATCTCAGGCGATTGATATTCTGAATTGATTCTATTGCCTTTGCAATATAAAAACTGGAACTAGTTGTCCTTGTTGCCATAGGATAGACGCTGATTTCAGCTTGAATCATTGTGGATACACACTGATTTCTTTTCTTTAATAATAACTTCTTGCATATTTTTTAATAAGAATGTCCTACATTGACGATAAAATCACAAAGGAAAATTTCTTTGACAAAATTTATAGAAAGTCAAGGTCAGAAAGTGCCAGACATAATGCCGAAACTGCACTTAGGAATCTGGAGATATTCTGCCAACATATCTACCAAAAAGAGATGGATCAGGTAATTGATGATTTGATTTCTGTTAATAACTCCAGAAAGACATTCGTATTTTTCCAAAAGTTTGTTAATTTTCTACAGGAGGATCATCTTGAGATTCTTTACAACCCTTCACAAAAAGGAGCAAAGCGTAAACCCTTTGAGGCAAAGATGCCAAGCTCAATTAAGGGATACATCAGTAAGGCCAGAAAATATGCAAAGATGCGTGGTTTGCCAATTGACATTGAGGACTTTAACGACAATGTTTCATTGCCAACAATTGAAGAGGAGATTGATCCTGAGTCCTTTACACATGAGGAAATCCGATGGGTATGCAACCGTGCGTCAGAAAGTAGAAGACTACTCTATATGACAATGAATGATTCAGGAGCTCGAGACGGTGAACTGTGCCAAGTTATGAAGAGAGACATTGACTTTGATGAGGATCCAGTTGAGATTCACCTTCCATACAAGATGTATCTAATGTGAAATCTCCAATTCCAGACTGGATTCGAAACAATGCCTCTTGGTGGGTAGATGGCACCATTGACGACCAGGCATTTGTTGGTGGGATACAATTTCTAATCAAAGAAGGAATCATACAAATTCCAGAAACTACACAATCTTCTACATCTAGTTCTCAAGAGATTCCTTCATGGATTAAAAATAATGCTGATTGGTGGTCACAGGGATTAATCTCAGATGGTGATTTCATCAAAGGAATACAGTTTATGGTTGAAAATGGAATAATTGCAGTTTAGATTATTTGATTTCCTTTTTATCAAAACTTGTGTTCCTGATTGCATAAATATCTCGCAGTAATGACATCGGGGTCTCATCGTCCATTGTAATCTCTGGTAGTTCATGGATTGCTATTCCGTGGAAATCGTTTTGTGAAGCTGGGTCTTCGCCGTATATGAAACGTCTCAATGATAGTATGAAATTGTAAAGGGAAAAGAGAACTAATTGAATAAATAAGACAGAAAAAATCCATTATAATGGCTCGTACCTACATTGCGTTTATTGAGTGTGTTTTTGATGATACCAAAACTACAAAATGGCATTCTGAATCAGGATTAAAGAAAAAACCAAAAACAAATCCAAGAAAAGTTGCAGGCTCAGCAGGTCCAAAGCAAAAAAAGAAAACAACTAGACGAAGATAAGAATTTCTTTTCATTTTTCTTAAACACTTCTCATCAGATTATTTCAGCTAATTTTCTCAGAATGACAGACCAGAATGGAAAAGAACGTAGATTAGAGAATTAGGTATGAATTTTCAAAATTTAGATAGGATTATGCAAGCTTGATTATTCCTTGTTCAACAAGGAACTGAACTCCTTTCAAAAAGTCACTAGTTCCTATTTGTCCCTGTGCCCACCAGCCTGCATTGTTTTTTACCCAACTTGGAATATTCTGTATTTTTAACTCATTTTCTGTTTCTGTGATAATCTTGAACATAGCAGGCCCAATTATCATTTCCTTGTGAATAACACGAATTTCATATTGCCCAGTAGAATGATTACTGGTTATCTGAGATATAAAATCAAATTCTCCTTCTCTGGTAGGACAAATTACATTTTCGATAACATCTCCTGAAGGTGATGTTATGGTCATTTGGGTGGATTCAGCTCTTTGATAGTTTTCTATTGTGCCAGAAATATGGAGTTGTATTGGTTCATGAACATATTTTGGTTTTAGGTATTGTTCATGATCTATTGTTATTGAGCCATATTCTGTGGTATAAAAAACTGATTTTGTTGATGCTTCAATGAAATCAGTAGAAGAAGATGTAAGACCAAATATCATGACTGCAGTTATAATGATGTAAACCACGGTTTTCATTTATTTTAAGAAACAACATTTGATATTTTTAAACATTGTTGAGTAAAGATTAGTTTGTTCATCTCCGCCAAATCAATACTAAAGCATTGCTACTCATCACATCATTTCCCTTTTATCCAAAATCATACAAGACAAAATCAAGATAAACAATTCCATATAGTTTATCTATCTGTATCCAAATCCACTGGATCTGACTGTCGGGGAGTTATCTGCAGTCAGGTCTTTTTCAGTTTTAAGTATGAGTTTTTAGTATTTTATTTTATGACGAAAAAGATGAGTAAAGAAAAACCAAAGAATAAAAAAAGATCTAATTATACTCCTGAAACTAATGATAAAGTGTTTGTTAAATTTGAACAAGGAGACATGAAAAAACCAATAGTTACTGGCTCTGTTTGGAATAAGTCAGATAAACCACCTGATATAAATTCGAGTAAGAAAACGTCAAAGAAAATAATAAAGAAATTTAAAATTACAAAAACCAAACCTGTGAAAAAATCAACTAATAAAACAAAAACAAACAAGATTTCAAAAAACAAGAATTAGTAAATAACTCTATTTTTTCACAATGTCCTTCTTTCTTACACCAAAACTGTAACCAAAATACAAAACGAACTAGGACTGAATGGTGGATGTTTTCTAGAAAATAACGAAAAATTAGTGTCGTTTTACATTATTCCTAGCTTGAATCAACGGTATCGATGAGATAATTAGAGATTAAAAGGTTTGAATCATTCAGCTGGTTTTTTTTCTATTTTTTTGGTACTATCTTTATTTCTTCTAGCTCCAAAACTTATCAAAACTAACAAAAACCCTACTCCAAACAAAATTCCTGCAAGAGTATTCATGTCTTGATTCTCTTGCTCTTTAACCATTAAATCTAGAATCTCTTCTTCGGTCATTCCAGATTGTCCTACAGGAACTGCTGAGTTCAAGTAAACCAAAATTATTCCCCCTACAACTAACATCGTAATCCCTCCTGACAGAATTTTTTTATTAACTAATACCATTTATTTTCAATAATCATATATTTTCATCATATATTATCTCTCTTCTTACATCTATCACTATATCCTCTCAGGCATTTTTAAATTTCCTTCATGACTTTTGATGCAGAATTTGGAAAACTTGCGTTTAGAATAATCACTTCTAATGATTTATCGTACAACACCTATACTGCCATGAATTTATGTAATCATTCAAGTCTTTTTTACCAAGAACTTTTCTTTGTCATTACTTAATCAAATAATTTTCTAATTTTTGAGTGATCTTTAGACTTTTGAAATAATAAAAAGTTTAGAATTCAATTTTTCTTGATAATTCTTCAATTGAATCAATAATTTTCTTTATTGTTGATGAATACATTAGATAGAATCATACTCAGTTTAAATTAGCCATAAGAGTTAATTTTGCATGATAAGCCGTAGAAAAGATACCATGTTCATTGGAAAAAAATCACTAATAACTTATTTCACTTCTACAATAATTCAATTAGCAACAATACCTTTGGTTGCAATCAAGGAAAGACGGCTCAGTATGGGGCATGCAGTTGGTGTAGTACAAATAATGCTGCGTAAAACTAATCCTTCATTTATGGTTGAAGATATTCAGATAGGCTCAGAATCACTTGTATCAGTTGATGCAAAAAATAGGAACATTTCGACAATTGAAATTCCAATAAAAAGGGTCAGCAGTATAAGGCAGTTTACATGACTACTTTCGAACCAAATTCTAATTGTCTGCGTTGTGGAAAAAATTCTTTATTGACTGATGAAGTTACAGGAGAACAATTTTGTTCAAAATGTGGTTATGTTATTTCTGAAAAATCACAAGAGTCAGGACCAGAATGGAGATCATTTCAAAAAACTGGTGGTTCAGATCCTGCTAGAACTGGTGCCCCATCATCACTTACAATACATGATATGGGGTTATCGACTGTTATCAATCCATTAAACAAGGATGCATCAGGAAAACCACTTTCTACCTCTATGAAAAGCACCATTGAAAGACTCAGGACATGGGACAGTAGGAGTCAAGTTCATGAACCTGTTGATAGAAATTTGAGACAAGCACTAAGTGAATTAAATAAATTAAAAGACAAGGTTTCAGTTTCTGCAAATGTTCTTGAGAAAGCTGCTTACATTTACAGAAAGGCCTTGGAGAAAAAGTTAGTTCGTGGAAGATCTATCTCTGCAATGATTGCTGCATCTCTTTATGCTTCCTGTAGAGATACTGAAACACCTAGAACTCTAAAAGATATCTCTGATGCTGCTAATGTTAAACGCAAAGATATTGCAAGATGTTACAGATTACTACATCATGAATTAGAGCTCAAGATGCCTGTTGTCGATTCAGTTCAATGTATTGCTAGAATTTCAAGCAAACTTGAGATTACAGAAAAAACAAAACGATATGCAATTAAAGTTCTCCAAAAGGCACAAGAACGTAAAGAATCAGCTGGGAAGGATCCTATGGGTCTTGCAGCATCTGCATTATATCTATCATGTGTTCATAACGGAGTATCTGTTACTCAGCGAGACATTGCAGAAGCTGCAGGAGTCACAGAAGTTACCATAAGAAATCGCTACAAAGGATTAAAAGCAGATCAAGCAAAGTCTGAATTTTGACGTTTGTAACTTGCTTTTGATTGAATTGATTTTTTTAACCGGATACCAATAACTATTTTTCAGAATCGGGTTCTTATTTTTTTGCATACTTTTTATTTTCTTTGAGCAGGCCACCTAATGAATTTCTAAGTTTTTTTATGAAAATGTGATTCCTTCTTATAGGTAAGAAATCCCATAAAATTATGTCAGAAGACAGAAAAATGTACAAATGTACATGCTCAGACTGCGGTAAAGAATCTGAAGTTCCTTTTGAACCAAAGGAAGGAAGACCAGTTTATTGTCGAGAGTGTTTACCAAAACATCGTAGTAGAAGCTTTTAGTTTGGTTTTGTTTAATTAATTTTAAACTTAATTAACTCATTGATATTCTCAAAATATCTTTTTTTAATTTAATATAATTTGCATATTATCGATGTTGTATTCCCTGCTCAAATTATGCTATTAGCCAAATCCTTCAGGTGGTTTTTGAACAAAAACATTACAAACAAGCGCATCTGTTTTTGAATCTCTGTATTGAACATTGCATGAAACAAACTTTCCTTTGAGTGCCTGTTCTAACTGTACTTGTGTAGTTTCTGTATATTGTGGTTCATCAGGATTATCAATCTTTGCAATGATTATTTTTTCAGTCTTACCATAATCTTCTTTGTTGTCTTTTCTTATGTGACTTACAAGTAACTCAAATGCGTTATTTGTCAGAATTGTCATTACTGGACCTCCTATTCCGTCTCCCATGATTTCTAAAAATTTCTCGTTCTATAATTACTTGATGGCTATACTTATCTCAAAATCTGGAACCAGGCTTTTCTCTTTTGCCATCTCAAAGAGTCTTCTAATTGATTCTTCTCCCGAATCTCCCATATTGACAGTCACTTTGTTGACATACATCTTTACAAATTTTTCAATCAGTTCTCTTGGTTTTCCTCTAGAGTACTGCATTGCATATTCTAATGCATCCTCTAAATTCTCTAATCCATACTCTATTGATGCTTGGAGATACTTGTCAAATTTATGAATCGTTTCCATTCCCAAATCTGTCTTCATTACGTTGATTCCTAGAGGTACGGGAAGTCCATTTGTTGTCTTATCCCACCATTCTCCCACATCTAAAATCTTGATATTCCCTTCTTGCTCATATGATAGCTGGGTCTCATGAATTACAAGTCCTGCATCTACCTCGCCATTTTTGACAGCTTTTGGTATGTCACTGAAATTCATCTCTACATAATCAAATTTTCCAATCATTAATTGGAGTAACAAAAATGCTGATGTCATCTTTCCTGGAATCGCAATCTTGCATTTTTTTATCTCCTCCCTTGACATTTGTTCTCTTGCGGTAACTATGGGGCCATACCCAATTCCAAAACTCCCGCCACTTCTCAAGATTGTATACCCTGGAATATATGCACATGCATGAACTGAAACTGCAGTAACATCAAGCTGCGGATCAGTTGCTTTACGGTTTAACTTTTCAATATCTTCAATTATGTGATTTACCTTAAAGTCTGGAGATGGTATTTTGCCTGTAAACATTCCATAAAACATGAATGCGTCATCTGAATCAGGAGTATGTCCTACAGAAATTTCCATGATTTTTTGCCAAATGGTCGTAATAAAAATCAAAACCAGCGTAAAATCGTTTTTCTAATATATGTCAGGAAATATTTGGAATCATGAATACCATTGAAGCATATGAAAAAGATATCGAACTTCAATCAAATTTTTTAAAATCCTTTAGAAAACAAAAACCCCTATCTGACAATCAACAAAAAAACGTAATTTTTTCGGGCAGTGGGGATTCATTGGCATCTGCAATGCTAGCTGAATCATTTTCTAGTGGGGTGGTCAAAGCAATGGATCCACTGGATCTGTACAAAAATAGGAAATTGGCAAAATCAAAACATGTCTACTTTGTCTCAATATCTGGAAATACTATTACAAACATCAAGGTAGCAAAGATTGCAAAAAGCGCCACTGCTATCACTTCAAAGCCTCAAAGTAGGCTGACAAAGGTCTCTAATGAGACTATTTTGCTTGCTTCTCCAAACAATGATGTATTTACTGCTGGAAGCATCTCATTTTTGGAAAGTGCGTTGATCTGCATCTCTTTGGTAAGAACAATTACAATTCCAAAAGACTGTAAACTATTTTCAAAGGCTAGGACAGATGCAAAAAAAGCAATAATATCAAAAAGAATTTTCATTCTCGGAAATCTGTTTACCTTTCCATTGGCAATGTATTGCGCTGCAAAGTTTTATGAAATATTAGGTTATGATGCTCACTATTGTAAACTGGAGCAGTTTTCTCATATGGAGATGTTTTCAGCTCAGAAAGGTAACACTGTAATTATCTTTGAGGAAAAAAATTCTCACAACAGACGACTTGCAAGAAACCTCAAAAAAATCGGTATTAATGTAATCCATCCTAACATACCTTCAGAGAAAATATCCCAGATGATATACTGTACATTCTTTTCTCAACTAGTTCCACTTTTTGAAGCCAAAAAGAAAAGAAAACAAAATTGTCATTTTGTTACAGCAAAAAAAATTCGTAATGTTAGTAACCAAATGATCTATTGATCTTTTGTAAGGCTAAGGTTTAATAGCTGAATACTAGGGTGTGCGAATATGGTGAAATTCAAGTCAACAGGTGAGGTTCTTAAAATCATCAAAAACAAGGATCAAATCCGTAACTTTGGTGTTATCGCTCACGTTGACCACGGAAAGACTACCATGAGTGATAGTCTCCTAGCTTACTCTGGCATTATTGCTCCATCTGCAGCAGGTAAGGCCTTGGCAATGGACTTTGATAAAGAGGAGCAGCAAAGAGGAATTACAATTTATCAGGCAAATGTTACTTTGCACTTTACTCACAAAGAAAAGGAATACGTCATTAACATGATTGATACTCCTGGGCACGTTGACTTTAGTGGAAGGGTAATTCGTAGCCTCAGGGCAATTGATGGTGCAGTAGTAGTATGTGATGCAGTAGAAGGAATCATGACCCAGACTGAGACTGTGACTAGAATGGCATTAGAAGAGAGAGTAAAACCTGTCTTATTTATCAACAAAGTAGATAGGCTTATCAAAGAATTACGATTAACCCCTGAAAAAATGCAGCAACAACTAGCTGAGGTTGTTTCAAACTTTAACCAGCTAATTGACACATACGCAGAACCTGAATACAAAGAAAAATGGAAAGTATCAATTCAGGATGCAAGTGTTACATTTGGTTCTGCAAAAGATAGATGGGCAATCAACATTGACTTGATGAAAGAACGAGGAATCACATTCAAAGATGTTATTGATGCTTATGTTAATGAAAAAGTTTCAGACCTTGTAGAAAAAGCTCCATTGGCTGATGCTGTACTTGGTATGGTTGTAAAACATCACCCGGCACCACATGAAGCAGTCAAGTATAGAATTCCCCAAATTTGGAAGGGAGATTTGGAATCTGATGTCGGAAAGGCATTACTTGCATGCAGCGATGAAGGCCCAACAATTATGATGATTGTAAACATGGTATTGGATCCTGCAGCAGGACCTGTTGCGATAGGAAGGCTGTTTTCTGGCACTATCAAAGATGGACAAACAATTAACATTATTGATGAGAAAAGAGAAGGAAGAATTCAATCGGTAAACTTTTTCATGGGAAACCAAAGAGAACAAGTAGGAGAACTTGGTGCAGGAAACATTCCAGCATTATTAGGATTAACTGAAGCTAGAGCAGGAAACACACTATCTTCTGTCAAAGGCATTCAAATGTTTGAAGGTGTAAAATATGTTTCAGAGCCAGTAGTTCAAGTTGCAATAGAGCCAAAACATCCTAAAGACTTACCTAAATTAGTTGAAGTGCTTAAACAACTTACAATTGAGGATCCTAACCTTGTAGTAAAAATTGACGAGGAAAGTGGTGAGACTATAGTTGCAGGAATGGGCGTATTGCATCTTGATGTTGCAACACATCGTATCCAAGATACTAAAGTAGAAATTATAACATCAGAGCCTTTGATTAACTACAGAGAGACTGTAAAGGGTTCATGTGAAGCCGTCATGGCAAAATCCCCCAACAGACACAACAAGATCTTCATGAAAGTCGAACCACTGGAGCCAGAGATTGCACACATGCTTAGAACTGGAGAAATCAGTGACATGAAAGACAAGAAGATGGTTGCAGACTTGCTAAAAGGTGCAGGATGGGATACTGATACAGTCAAGAGAGTAATGAAGCTTGATTCCCGTGGAAATGTTTTGATTAACGGAACTAAAGGTGTCCAGTTTGTTCAAGAGTCATCTGATTCTATTAACTCTGGATTTGAGGACGTAATGAAAGAAGGTCCTCTCTGTAAAGAACAGATGAGGAACTGTAAGTTTATCTTTACTCATTTTGTGCCTCATGAGGATACTGCACATAGAGGTCTATCCCAATTGGGTCCTGCTTCTCGAAGAGCCTGTATGGGTGCATTGTTAACTGCTGGTACTGCCGTTTTAGAGCCAACCCTAGCTATTGAGGTTCGTGTTCCAACTGACTTGGTTGGAAATGTTGCAACTGTTCTTTCTGGTAAACGTGGCAAAGTGCTAGATATGGTGCAAAAAGGTGCATCAAGTATTGTTACAGGTGAGATTCCAGCTTCTGAGACATTTACTCTTTCTGAAGAAATGAGAGGTCAGACTGCAGGACGTGCTACTTGGAATACTTCTTTTAAGGAATGGACTGAGGTTCCTAAATCAATGTTGGCAACTGCTGTGGCCGATATTAGAAAGAGAAAGGGATTGGCTCCAGAACCCCCAGGTGTAAACGAGTTTATCGACAAAGAGTAAAAAGAGAATCCTCCCTTTTACGAACAAATTTTACAGATTGACTAAAGGGAGACGATGATATGATTTGCTGGAAACAACATATAGTCAATACTAAAACTATAACGTTATGACGGCCGGAAATCAGAGTTACTAATAAACATGGAAGTTTTGGATTGATATAATCAAAGAACTCGGATGAATCCGATAATTTGATAAAAGTTCATGCAGAGTTTGAAGAAAAAAATTATTTACAGAATGGAGATTAAAAAACTGTTAGCCTATAAAATATAGCAGTCCAACACTAATGCTACAACAAGTCAAGTTGCAATGAATTGCTTATCTATTACATCTCTTTCTAAAACAGATCTTTGATAGCTCTATTTAGGGCAGTATGCTTCTTTAACCACAAAGAGTCTCTGAATCCAGGTTTTATGTTCTCAAGGGCTTTTTTTTCTTGAAGTAATACCTCTTTTGTTTTGTCTCCAAGATGCCATCTGTTTTTGTCTGTCATTCTCTTCATTTGTTCGCGTGCAGGAATAGTTGATTTGCCCGGTTTTAGTTGGATCAAGTGCAACACATCCTTGTAGGTTTTGGCACTGGTTATCTTTTGAAATTTCTCTTTTTGTCTTGCATTGAGTTCCCTAGTTTCTTTTTGTCTTCTCAGAATAGATTCAATTATTTTCCCTTCAGAACCATTAGGATCAACCAATTTGCCTGAACGGAAAATAAAGTTACCTGTAGAAAATCTAAACTTATCTTGCGGTGTTGCATGTCTCTTTGCCATATCTTTACAAATAATTGTTAATTTAAAAATATTTTTAATTACGACTAATCTATTAAAATTCTGTATGAAAACTCTTAACTTTATTTCATCTAATTATTTCTAATGGTATACATTTTCCATCTTTCTGTAATTATTGTTTTAATTATGATTCCATTAGGTTATGCTTTTAGAGGCTGATTTTCAAATCGATCTATTCTATGATGAATCCAATCCAATAATTTCTTTTTTATATATTAAAAATTTGACTACCATAACCTCTTGAAATTTCTTATCTACGATCCGTGATGATGAAATTAAACTATTAAAATAAAAAATCATAAGAAAAGTAATGGCTTTACTTTATCTGAATATGTTAATGTAGTACCTTTTTGTAAATTTCATGTGACAGTGAATATCTCCTCAGAAAAACTTGTGACAAAGATTGACGATGAGTGGCAAATTAATGAAAAGTTATGCAAAGAGATGGGAGATAAAGAATATGACGTTAACCTAAAAAAGATAAAAGATGACATTCCTGAAAACCAAAAAGCCATTTTTGATAAGATACTGAAAAAATGCCAAGAAAACAAGATAGCCCTTTTTGCAAAAAGTAAAAAAACCGAAAAAGAGCTAAACGAAATTGAGACACCAAAGAAACTAAAAGATGATGAAAAAAGGACTGCTGAAGAAAAAAAGTTTTCACGATATATGGACTATATTGCCATATCTACAATTGTTGTAATTGGTTTATTGATGGTTCTTGCAATAATATGCCCTCTTCCAAACTGTAACACGGCAGGATTTGAAAACCCCTTTACCAGAATTTTAGAATCAAACTTCTTTATGGTACTAGTGGCGACTATAGTGGGACCGATAGTTTCAAAATTTCTAAAAGAAAAATATGATATTCAAATAAAATCTGAACAAATAACCATGATCACACAGGACGCAATTAAGGCAGTATCCATGTATCAAAAATCAGCTGCACAATTAAGAGACGATGACGGGAATCTTCCACAAAATTATAAAGAAAAACTTCAAGACTTGGCACTAAACTCTATTTATCAAAATTTTGGTGGCGAGAGATATTCAAATTTGTTATCAAATGTTGGCGGTCAAGTATTCAAAAAGGCAATAGAGGCAGCAGTTGCGCAAAAGAAAATTGAAAGTTTTCCATTAGAACAAAAGCAAGTCGAGAAAATAATAAAACAAAGTGTTGATGCTGTGCCATATATTGTGGAATGGCAGACAAAAGACGAGAAAGTAAAAGAGGCCTTTATCCGGGGATATGTAAAGGATTTATTGCAAAATACTGGTGCTGAGGGCTGGGCATACAAGTCACTTGAGGGGATATTTGAAGCAGAAGTAAACAAAAGGATTACTGCTGCGGCAATAGCTGAGACACGTGGACTAATACCTAAAAACTCTGATGATCCAATGAAAAAATACACTAGTATCATTACAGATGCTGTTTTGGCATCAGGCGTGAAAAACTAATTTTCTAGAAAATTGTGTGATTGAATTACCATGAGTCAAGAGGTAGAACTCTGTCTTTTTTTGATAAATTCTGATTAAATACAAACCATGAATTGAAATTCACATCTATAGGAAGATATGACATATTATTGAAAAAATACATGGGATTACTAAAATGAAAGACTACCTCTGAAAAACAAATGTAATTACAATAAAATTAAAACTATTTTGTGATTTGCATTTTTTTATAAAGTTTTTTTCCATCTGACACTATCTTATAGTGTTGTATTTTTTAAAAATACTTGTCTGAGCTAAACTTACTACTAAGTTAGTAGTTAAATATTGTATGAAAATTTGGTATTTCTTAATTCCGATTATTGTATTGCTTCTATCTGTTACAATTGTTTTTCCAACAGAAACTGTTTTAGCACAAAGTGCGCAACAGGTATCTAGTCGTTTAACATTAACCATATCGCCTTCAGAGGTCAAGGCAGGCGAGCCAGTGACTTTTTCAGGCAAGTATATCGATAATGGAAGAGGTATTGCAGGCAGAGTAGTTACTATAGTGGATGTCTTTACACGTGAAACCCTTGGACAAGTTACTACTGATCCAAATGGAAATTATTCTTTAACATGGAATACTGACTCAAGTGATAATAAAGGAAAGCATACAATTAAGGCATCAAGCCCTAGACTTAGTGGTTTTTTACTTTACCAAACTCAAAAAACTTTAGTGATATCTCCTCCAACTTTAACATTACACGCCACTCCAACTAGTATCACAGAAGGTCAAACAATTACATTTTCTGGAAGTTTTTTGTATGGACATTTTGCGCTCTCAGGTAAAATCATATCCATAATAGATAGCTCCACACCGCCACAAATAATTGAACATACTATAACTGATCCTAAGGGTCAATATTCTATTGATTGGAACACAACCGCCAATGATATTGGTCATTATACCCTGGTTGCAGTTGAGAATCATGCAACATATCCTGATGTACGTTTCATAGATAATAGCAATCCTGTTGACATTGATATTTTAGCTCTTCCAACTTTAACATTACACGCCACTCCAACTAGTGTCACAGAGGGCCAAACAATTAACTTTTCAGGAAATTTGTTACAAGATGGAAAACCATTATCTGGCTCGTTTGTATCTATACATAAATCGGATGGAAGTGAAATTGGTTTTGCTACTACTGATGCAAATGGAAATTATAGAGGAACATGGAATACTAATTCTGAGGATATTGGCACTCATCAGATTTATGTACAATTCAAATCCTTCTTAAAAGGAGTTCCATCAGGGTCTAGTTTACCAATTACTGTTACTGTAGATCCTATTTCAATTATCCCACCCCAGCCGCCCGAAATAAAATTAATTCTTGAACCTATATCTAATGCTAAGCAAGGTTCAAACGTTATTTTACAAGGATACATAACAAATGATGGATTTCAGGATGAAATAGTTCTAATAAAAGAAATAGATGAAACGTTAAGATCTACCTCAACTATCCTTGATGACAGAAGTTTTTCTAGCACTTGGAATTTACCTGATGAATACATAGGAGAAAAGAGCATTTATGCACAATGTGAATGTAATGGTAGAGATTTTACAAGTAACCAAGTGGTATTTTCTGTTCTCAAGCACGATGTTCCGACTCCATTACATGTAGAGATAATTCCAGATAAGACATCAGGAGAGCCTCCACTGACAGTGACATTTCAGTCCAAAGTTTTGGGAGGAGCTCCTCCATACCAATTTCTTTGGAAGATTAATGATAATTCATTTCCTCCCTCAGAAAATTTAAGTTATGTTTTTCATACTGCTGATAACAATTCTTACGAAGTAAATCTTACAGTAACTGATTCTATTCAACAAGAAAAAACAACCAGTACATACATTACCGTAAAAAAAGTGATTATACCAGAACCTGAAATTGTAGTTACCGGCACTATGGAAGAAGGATCTAAAATCACATTTACTACTAGTGGTTCTAATCTACAAGGCATTGACAGCTATCTTTGGGATTTTGGTGATGGAAATTTTGGTTATAATAATAAGGTAACTCATAGTTATAATGATAATGGTCAATATGAGGTAAGACTTTCAATCAGAGATTCCCTTAGTGAAATCTCTGTAGATAAAACATTAGATATTAAAAATAAGGCACCTAAAATTACATTTAATTCTGAAAGCTATGAGATAGAGCCTAACGAATCATTAAGATTTGAAGGTATGTTTGCAGATCCTGGTAAAGATGATACTTTTACAATAATATGGTATATAGATAATAAACAATATGCAGATGAAACAGATTCACCTCAATCTGTAATACAAAATTACAAATTCGAAAAACCAGGTAATTACACCATAACTTTGGTAATTGCAGATGATGATGGTGGTAAAGATACACAAGAAATATTGGTTCATGTAAAAGAACAGTTTCCCTGGGCACTACTTGTAATTGGTGGAGTAGCTGCAGCAAGTGTAGGTGGCGTTGCAGCAAAGACTTTGATACATAAACCTGAACCTCCAACAGAACCAAAGCCTATACAGTCTACAGTAACTGTCGAATATAGGAGTGGCCTTGAAAAATAAAATGGTGATTCTGTAATGTCAGACATTTCAAATCCTATGCCTGAAGTGTTACACAAAATAACACCTCCTTTGGAAGACAGTATCTCATCGGCAATAAAAGACAATACCGAATTGAGTTATCTGCAGGAGTTTCAGGAAGTAGAAGAATGGATAAAAGAATCAGCAAATTCTCAAAATATTGAAAATTTTGCATCGCCAATATCTCCAGTCCAAGACACATATTCTACAGATACAGTCTCTAAGGTTGATTCTGTCTTTTCAGGATTGGCAAACAAAATAGTTGAAAAATTAATGCAACAAATTCCTTCTTATTTTGGACAGCTTCTACTGGATAATATTAAAATTCAAACTCAAGGAATTGAAAAGAGTGTAAAGTTTGATCTAGAATTTACTTTGGATCCAATAAAACCCTATGTAGAATTTATAAAAAAAATAAACGGAGTTGAAGTACTAAAATTAAAAGCTCTGTTTCAGATTGATTCAGATGTTAAAATGTTTGATTTAGGATTTCTCTCAAATGAGGACCAAAGAATTATTCATTTGGGAAATCTGCTATCTCATCTAAAAATATCATTGCTGCAGTTTCGTGGTTTTCATAATGCTATTTCTGTTGACGAACCAAAAGTCCTAAAAGAATTAGAATTTGAAAAAGACCTTTCAGAGATAAATTATTCATTGTAAAAAAACCCTACCCCTCAGGTCCAAGTTTTTTCTTTAGATTAATTCAATATTTTGATATTTTAAAGATCTCGGAAATTATTTTTTTAGAAATACAAATCTCATGATAAATGTTAATAATTAGTAAACTCAAATCAACATGAAACACGATGTTTGAATTCAGTTCTTTTGTTATGTTAAATTCTTTTTTAGACATATTTTTCATACCAAATGAGGATTATTCTTAATGTCAAGTGAAATAGTTCAGGTTGGTGCTACCATTACTTGTCCTCATATGGGCAATGTTACTGCAATTACTTCCAACACCCGGGTGAAGGTATCAGGACAACCAGTTGTTACAATGTCCGATACTTTTACAGTAGCTGGATGTACTTTTCTTGCAACATCTCCAAGTCCACAACCATGTATACTTGTGAGATGGTTAGTTCCAGCTACAAGAGTTCGGATTAATGGGCAACAGGTAATCCTAAAAACTAGTACAGGAATCTGTCAGAGCGCTGCACAGGCACCACAAGGACCTCCCAATATTCTTGTAACTCAGCCTAGAGTCAAAGGAATGTGAAAATGCATTATAATTTTCCTTTTCAAATTGATAAGAACGGAAACACCGCAACAGTTGACAATGACATTCATATCAAACAGATGATAGAACAGATTCTTTTTACATCTCCTGGAGAACGGGTAAACCGACCTGATTTTGGATGTGGCTTAAACCAATTAGTTTTTGCATCAAACAGCGATGAACTAGTAATCTCAACACAATTTCTTGTTCAAGGCTCTCTTCAAAAGTGGCTCGGCGACTTGATCACTGTTGAATCTGTAATGATAAAAAATGATGAATCAAAACTAGTTATTACAGTTCAATACAAAATCAAAAACAAATCTGCCAGTACTGTAGCTCAATTTACAACGGAGGTCTGATTTGTCATCTCAAACGTGTGATAATTCTGAAAGGAGAATTGCAGTAAAAGAATCAAAAACAATAAACGGAATTGACTATCTAGATGTTTTTACAAACAAAATTTCTGACTTTGTTTTATCACCTGATATTTCAGAAGAATCTTTTCGATCCCTTATTTTAATTCATTGCCTTAAACCAATTAGTAATCTAAGTGAAGACAATGTTCTAATTGATGGTGGCATTAGAATTAAGAACGTAAACGTAGAGTGGGCATATCCTGCAAATGTTCTTCTTGCAGACTCTAACCTCTCATCTAAATTGTTAACAAAAGAAGAATCTACAATAGCAGAATTAAGAGATAATCCTGAAAAGATTCTTGTTGTCAGACCTGATAAAGTAGGCGACCTGACTTTGTATTCTATACAATTGGTCTCATCTGATGACTATAACAAACCTCCTCCTAATTTTGATACTATCTTATCAAAAACTGATTTTAGCTTTAGAATCGATTGTCCTGTTAACTTTGATTATGCTGAAAGTGTACTAAATTCTAAAAATATCCCTTCATTGCCGCCAATCTCTGAGCCTGTAATTGACTATATGTCAAAAGATTATACAAGCTTTCGCAAATTAATGCTTGACAGGCTTTCTCTGATAAACCCAAATTGGAATGAGCAAAACCCTGCCGATATGGGCGTAGCCATAATTGAAATGCTTGCCTATGTAGGGGATCAGCTCAGCTATTATCAAGATGCAGTAGCTACTGAAGCCTATCTTTCTACTGCTCGCCAAAGAATTTCAGTTAGACGTCATGCAAGATTGCTTGATTATTTCATTAACGAGGGATGCAATTCGCGTGTTTGGATAACAATCCAGGTAAATGATATCTTGGCAAAAAATAAAAACTCTGAAAATATGCCGATTTTGATTCCCGAGGGAACAAAACTCCTAACTAACAGCTTCAATTCTACAAAGACAGTTGTAAGGCCTTATGATTTTGATAGGGAAATAAAAGATGATACTCAGATTTTTGAAACAATGCATGATGTTGAGCTTTATTCAGAACACAATGAAATCTACTTTTACACATGGGATGATCCAAAGTGCACCTTACCAAAAGGAACAACATCTGCCACTTTGTATGACAACAATCTTACATTACAAGAAGGGGATGTTTTGATTTTTGAAGAGATACGTTCTCCTCTAACTTGGAGAAAATCTGATCGTGATGTATCTCATAAACATGCAGTACGTCTAACTTCGGTAACAAATATCCTTGATGAATTAACTCAGATTCCTCTTGTTGAAATTAGTTGGAACGATGAGGACGCATTGCCATTTCCTTTGTGTCTCTGGGAGAAAAATGCAGTGGATCCTGATTCAAATGTAGGAAAGGAACCAGAAAAACTTAGGATAAGTGTTGCATATGGAAACGTGGTTTTAGCTGATCATGGAGATACTATTCTTCATGACTTTTCTGCAGAAAATTTGAGTGATGAAATAATAGCATCGGAATTTCTAGGTTTTGTACCTCGAGATGGTAGATTTTCACCAAAAATTTCAGGTGCCCCCTTGACTTTTTCATCTCCTTTTGACTCTAAAGGGTCCGCATCTTCAGCACTTAATTACAGTAAAAAAAATTCTGAACCTCAAATCATTCTCCTAGGAGATGATGAAACATGGTTTCCTGTAAGTGATCTTATATCCAGCGACAAATATGCCTACGAATTTGTTATAGAAATAGATAATGAGAATCAGGCAAATATCCGATTCGGGGATAAAAAAACTGAGGCTGGAAACATTCCCATACCTAGTTCCTCGGAATTTTCTAATCCATTTTATGCCATATATCGCATCGGTAATGGAATAAAAGGAAATGTAGGGCCTGATACTATTACTCACATAGTCTCAGATTTGGAAACTATTCCATTTGATGATTTTATACTAAATATTCGAAATCCCATGAATGCAAGTGGTGGCAAAGAACCCGAATCAATTGAAGATGTAAAACAGTTTGCACCTTATGCATTTCTCAAACAAGAAAGGGCGGTAAATGAACAAGACTATGTAAAAATTCTTGAAACACATCCTGAAATCCAAAGAGCTAATGCCAAAATCCAATGGACGGGTTCTTGGAATACCATTAACGTAGTGGTCGACAGAAAAGGAAACAAGGAAGTCGATAATGAATTTGTTGAAAATATTCAAGATTATTTAGAAAACTATCGTCTAGCAGGAAATGAAGTTAGAATAAAACCACCAAAGTTTGTTGCCTTAGATATTGCAATTCACGTTTGTGTGGATTCTAATTATTTTAAAAAACAAGTTAAAGAGAAACTACTTGACGTTTTCAGCAACTATGAATTTGAAAACTCTTTGGGAATTAGACAAAAAGGTCTATTTCATCCCAATAATCTAACATTTGACAAATCTATTTTCCTAAGTCAACTTTATGAGGTTGCAATGAATATTGAGGGAGTTGAATCTGTAAGAATTAACCGTTTTAAACGATTTGGGGAATCAAAAAACAACGAACTAGAAAATGGAATTTTAAATATCTCTCCATTTGAGATTGCAAGATTGGATAATGATCCAAACTTTCAAGAAAATGGAACAATTGTATTTACTCTGGAGGGGGGATTATGAGTATTACTGATTCTAATGTTTTGGATTCTCTGACAAACATAAAGTCAAGACAATTAACTCCAGTTAGAATAGAAAATCTTCCTGGCTCTGACTCTCTCAAATATCGAGTTGGAACCCATGATCTGTTTAAGGCATCAATGTATTATGATCTTGTATCAAAAGATGCCTTTAGACAAATTTCAAACCGAGATGATGATCTAAGTGTCTCTTTGATTGATTGTTGGGCTATGGTTTCAGATGTACTAACTTTTTACCAAGAAAGAATAGCCAATGAAGGATTTTTGAGAACCTCAAAAGAGAGACTTTCAGTACTTGAACTCTCAAAGTTCATTGGTCGCAAACTACGGCATGGGTTGGCAGCAACTACTTTTCTAGCCTTTACTTTAGATGATATTCCTGATAAAATAACCCGAGCTACTATAGATATTAAAACAAGAGTACAAAGCCTTCCAGAACAAGGCGAACTGCCTCAGGTATTTGAAACTGTAGAAAAGTTTGATGCAAACTCAGAATGGAATTCTGTAAAACCAAAACTTACTGAGAAACAATATGTTTTAAGCAACTCAAAAGAGTTCGTGTTTGATGGAATAAGTACTGGGCTTCGCCCCGGAGACGACATTCTAATTGTAGTATCTAAAAAGAATTCTGAAGATATTGTAGATAAAATCTTCCTAAAAATTATTGATGTAAAAATAGATCAAAAATTACAGACTACCACCATAATCATTGATTCGAGTTCACAGAATTTTAAAAATATTGTAGTTAGAGATAACAACGAATTTGATTTGTCTTTTTATTCATTTGAAAATCAAGTTGGGTTATTTGGACATAATGCAGATCATAAACTTTTGAAACAAAAAAAATACTATTATGTTTATCTGCGAAATAGCAATAATTATACAAAATATTTACGAGATGTATTAGATTCTACAAAGTTTCACCTAAAAGGTTTCAAGTACAATCTGAATCTTAGAGAAATTGACAAAGATCCTAGATACAGAAAAGATGTAAAAAGAATACTTGGATCCTATCGACGTAGATTATTCTATGAAGTTTATTATACAGTACGTGATTTTTCAATGAAAAAAAACCGTAAGAATGGTTTTCTATATTTAGATAATACGTATCCTGATATTGTACCAAATAACTGGATAGTTCTAAAAGATCAAGAAAAGTATGATGCATACAAAGTAAATGAGATAAACAGTATCTCACTAAATGATTTTGAACTAAATTACAAAGTAAACGTATTACGATTGGATGAACTACAAAATCTAGATCAATACGAATTACATGAAACTAGTGCATATATTGCTAGCAAGAAACTAACACTAGCAAGAGTTGCCATCCCTACTCCAATCAATAATTTCAATCATTTGATAACCCTGGAGAAAAAATTAGAGGGTTTGAAAGAAAAACGGTATGTCTCAGTAACAGGAGAACTCGAAAATGATTCTAAAACTAAAAGCGAAATCTCTCAAATTATCACTATACAAAATAACTCTGAAAATACTGTTTTAGAGATATCTCCTCTTGAAAACAGCTACAAAAGAGATACTGTTGCCTTTAATTTCAATGTTGTAAAGGCAACTCATGGAGAGACACGTCATGAAATCTTGGGAAGCGGGGATCCTTCTCAGAGCAGACAAAAATTTGTTCTTAAAGGCAAACCAGTTACGTATGTCCTGCCTGACATCAAAGAATCTGGTAGTACTTTGGAAGTGAGGGTGGGCGATGAATTATGGCAAGAGTCAGATAATTTTCTTAGTCTTAAATCAAGTGACAAATCATACGTTACACAAGTTGATGATGATGGTAACTTTTCTTTGATTTTTGGTAATGGAGCATATGGAATGAGACCTCCTATGGGAATAGAAAACATACATGCCAATTACAGACTTGGTATGGGTAAAGATGGAATGGTAAATGAAAATCAACTTAATCTCTTACTCAATAGATCACTTGGTGTTCGTAGTGTTACTAATCCTGTATCTGCAACAAATGCAACTGATCCTGAAGATCTGAATACTGCTAGAAAAAATGCCCCCATAAAACTACTAACAATGAACCGAATCATATCGCTAAGCGATTTTAAAGATTATGCTGAAAGCTTTGAAGGTGTAGAAAAGGCATTGGCCATGCAGAGCTGGGATGGCCTATCAAAAATTGTTCATCTAGTTATAGCTGACAGCAAGGGACAAAATGCTGACAGTATTTTACGTAAAAGTCTGGAGTTAAAAATTAACTCAATTAAAGATTCTATGATACAGTTTCGTTTTAGCAAATTCAAAAGAAAAACATTCAATGTTAAAGTAAAAGTTTTGATAGATGAGAAACATCAATTTGAAAAAATAAAACCAAAAGTCATTCAGGAATTATCCAAAACATTCTCATTTGAAGCAAGACAGTTTGGACAAGACGTTACACTTAGTGAAGTAATGTCTACAATTCAAAAAATCAAAGGAATCCTTGCAGTTGATATTGATAAACTATATGAGACTGAAGAAAAATCACAGCTCAAACAAATAGTATCTTCATCATTACGGCCCTCCACACGACACCATGAACCTATAGTTGACCTCTTAACAATAAACACTGAAGGAGTAATTATTACGGAGATTTTACAATGATTACTAAAGAAACCCTCTACGAACTTTTACCTGCAATTTATCGAAAAAAAGATCAAGAGTTAGGAAAGCCATTAGAGTCATTATTTGATGTTATCTCAAAACAGGCAAACATAATCGAGTCGGACATTGGAGAACTATATGATAACTGGTTCATTGAAACGTGTAAAAAATGGGTCATTCCATATGTCGGTGATCTTTTAGGAGTTCAAAATATTGATACACCAATTAGGAATTTCTCTCAGAGAGCGTTGGTTGCCAACCAGATCGCACAAATGCGTCGAAAAGGAACACTACATTCCCTTGAACAAATTGCTCGAGATGTTACAGGATGGGATACCAGAGCCGTAGAGTTTTTCCAGTTATTGCCAGTTACCCAGAATCTCAACAATCTGAATCTGAAAAACAAAACAGTTGATTTACACCAAACAAATGAACTCGAACTTGTAGATTCTCCTTTTGATACAATGTGCCATACTCTTGACACACGAACAATTCAAGACAATAAAGGATGGCACAATATCCAAAACATTGGACTATTTTTTTGGCGTCTTCAAACTTTTCCTATTGTGGATTCTACTGCTTTTAATCACAAAGATGGAAAATTCAGTTTTGATCCTTTGGGAAATGATATAAAATTATACAACAATCCTATTACAGAACAATCTATTTCTCATATCGCTAAGGAGAAAAATCTCCCACACCCAATAAGAAGAAAATCTCTCAAGAATAATTTTTATGATTATTATGGTGATGACATGTCTATTAACATTGAATCTGATGGTACAAATGTAGATTCTGATGAAATTATAGTTTCCAATCTTACTGATTGGGAAAATAGACCTCGTGAAGGAATGATTGCAGTGGATCCAGAACTTGGAAGGATACTTTTTCCAAAAAATCAAATCCCAAAAAAAGTTCGGGTAAGCTACTACTATGCTTTTAGCGGGAATTTGGGGAGTAATCCCTATGAAAGAGATGATTCAATTCTAAGTGAAAAGTTCGGGTCTGAAAACATACAACGGTATTACATAATAAAAAATGAAAAAATTCGAGAAAAACATTCTTTGCTTGTTACAGATGATGCAGACAAAGAGCTAAGAATTTTTTCCACATTATCTGATGCAATTAATGATTGGCAATCTAAAACAGAAAATCCAAGTAATGCTGCTATTTTTGAAATAATGGATAGTGAAGTTTACGATGAACCAATTTCTACATTAGTCATAAAATCTGGTATGTCCCTTGAGATAAGATCAAAAATGGGGCAAAGACCATTATTGAAATTTGAAAATCCTCTTACTATAAAATCTGACAAGCAAAAACCAAACACTAACCATGAATCTATATTGGTTTTAGATGGATTGTTGATATCTTCAAATCCTGAATCAAAAGAACCCGAATCTTTGTTTCACATCGAGAATGGAGACCTTCGTTTTCTGCATGTCAGGCAATGCACACTTGTCCCAAATTCAAAAAATCAAAAAAGCATAGATCTTCCTAGTGGAAATGAGAGATTGACTGTAGAAATTAAAAACAGCATTGTTGGCCGAATCCATTTGGGATCTTCTGATGCAAAATTAAATCTAACAAATTCCATTATTGATGGTCAAAAGTCTAATGGTCATAGCGATTCAATATCTTGCTATGAACTTTCTGTCAAAAACTGTACAATCATTGGCGATGTGCATACAAACATTCTAACTCTTGCAAAAAATAGCATATTTACTAATTCACTTAATGTTAAACGACGCCAGCAGGGAATTGTAAAATTTTGTTATCTTCATAGTAATCTAAAGGCTCCAAGATGTTACAAATGTATCATGAAAAGCTCTGACAAATTCATATCAGATGAGAACGTTTCTTTGAGTACAAATCTGCCAAACTTTACATCTTTGCGTTATGATGCCCCTGGATATGCTCAACTTGATATCCATAACACTCCAAAAGAAATACTTGAGGGAGCCGAAAACTTGCAGGAGATTGGTGCATTTAATTTCCTGAACCAGACTTCACGAATCAACAACTTTAAGTCATCTCTAGCTAAGTATCTACCATTTGGTAAGGAGACTGCAATACTATATGTTAGTTGAGGAGTATGATTTAGCAAAATGAAAGAAGATATCAGTCGTTCAACGTTTGAAAATACAAAACATTATCGTAAAGTACGGATGCAGCAAGGAAGAGTCCAGGTTGACGCTGATTGGAATGAGCAATTTGATATCCAATCTCATTATGATAGGACCGCACTAAAAGATATTATCGGAAAAAGTGGAACTTCGATAAAAAATAATGGATTTCGTATAACTCTGAACAATCATTCCTTTAATGTTGGAAAAGGAAGTTACTATGTTGATGGTTTTATTGCAGAAAATGAATCTGATTTGGATGGACTAACAGAGCAGATTTCTCCTCCCACAAAAACAGCGGAACCAATTATGGACAAACCTTCAGAAGATGGGCATTATCTAGCATATCTTGATGTTTGGGAACGTCACATTACTGCATTAGATGATCCCTCGCTGCTCGAACCTGCACTTGGTGGTCCAGATACTACAACAAGAACAAAAATTCAATGGCAGGTAAGATTACAAAAAATAGATGAAATTAGTGATTCTCCTTCTATTTTAGGAATGAAATTTTTATCAGAGAATTTATCGTCAGGAACACTTCAAGTCCGAACCTCACAATCTAAGGTTACTTCAAGTGCTGATAAAAATAACTCTGATGATCTTTGTATGTTACCTCCAACATCAGGATACCATAGCTTAGAAAACCATCTTTACAGAGTTGAGATTCACAAACCAGGTTCAAAACCAGGTGATGATATTACATTCAAGTTTTCACGTGACAATGGCTCAGTTGCTGCCAAAATTGTAGATATAGTTGGAGGTACTCTTTACATCTCAAGTATTGGCAGAGACCTAACAAGTGATCTAAGAGGACAATGGGTTGAGATCAGAGATGACCGGTATGATCTATGGGGAATACCTGGAACCTTGGTTAAGATAAAAGATGATTCAAACATACAAGGACAATTAGAGTTTGATTCAGGTTCTACTAAAGGAAAACAAATTACTGAGGAGAACTTTCCACAACAATTCAACCCAAAAATCATAAGATGGGATTCTAAAGATGGCGAACAAAAAGTAGTGATACCTGGTACCAATGATGGATTCTTGCCTTTGGAAAATGGAATTGAAATCAAATTCTCAAAACAGGGTAACTATAATGTCGGGGATTATTGGCTTATTCCTGCAAGAACTGGAACTGGGGATGTAGAGTGGCCACAAAATGAAGATGGATTATCAGCAGAATGCAGCGCTGAAGGCATTAGACATCATTATGCATCTCTTGCTCTTTTACAATATGATAAAACAGATGGCTTTGTATCCCGCATTGATTATCGTAATATTTTTCCTGCAATATCTGATCTCACAGTTCTAAATTATGTGAGTGGTGATGGTCAAAGTGCAGGCCCAAGAGAAATCCTTCCTTCTCCTCTAATTGTGGGAGTTGCAAGAGGCAAAGAACCAGTTGAGGGATTTACGGTACATTTTGAAGTAAAAAAAGGCCAAGGTTCACTATTTGAAGAATCTTCAGGCCAAGAAATACCGATAGGAAATCAAATTGATTTTCTAGATATTGAAACTGATCTAAATGGTCTGGCAAAGTGTTATTGGCAAATTGATCATATTACAGATGAGCAGCAAGTAGAAGCATCTCTTTTAGATGTCGATGGTAACAGGATTCACCTTCCAATAATCTTTAACACCAAGATGAACAAGAACGAGCTTCCAGTTGGTCTCAAAGTACATAGCGGATTAATCTCTGATGAAATCCCAAATGAGTCTTACAAGATTATTGGACCAATTTATCATGACATTGAAACAAATGCACTAAGCTCAGCTCCTCCAATAGTTACATTAGGTGAAACCAATGTTGAGCCAGAAGATGGAGTGCTACGAGATAAAGTCCGACAAATCGGTGATCTATCTTTGCTTTCAATGTTTAATGAACTTCATGGATTCACAAGTCCTGACTCTATTACATCAGAAACTCTTGCAGAGCATCTGGGTCTAAAGGATGTTTTATCTAATGATGAATCCGAATCAGAACCATTATACTTTAAACCCATAATGATAGATGAAAATAAATTCTACGCTCTTATAGTAAATTATAGGCAAAACACATCTAATATTCAATGGAGTAACAAAAAACTTCTTTTCACTCAAGAAAAATCTTCATCTACAAAAAAAGAGATGTTTGACCAAGTTGTGTCTGCACAGAATGAAGATGGACGACTTGAGGTTTTCGTAATTGGCACTGATGACATGCTTTGGCATGTACAGCAGTCTGTTCCAAATGGCAGCTGGGGTGGATGGTCAAAATTCCCAGATCTAAAAATCAAACAGATGGCAGTTGCACAAAATGCTGATGGTAGACTAGAAGTTTTTGCAATAGATGACAATTATTCTGTCTGGCACTCTACTCAAAAAACCCCAAATGGGGATTGGGAAAACTGGTCAAGTCTTAATGGTAAAGCAAAACAAATTCAGGTGGGAAAAAATACCGATGAAAGTCTTGAGGTTTTCGTAATTGGCACTGATGACATGCTTTGGCATGTACAGCAGTCTGTTCCAAATGGCAGCTGGGGTGGATGGTCAAAATTCCCAGATCTAAAAATCAAACAGATGGCAGTTGCACAAAATGCTGATGGTAGACTAGAAGTTTTTGCAGTTCCTGCTACATCAACTTACACAAAACCTGGTTATACCTTTACGATTAGTCCCGCCGTAAAAGCAAATTTGCTTGCTTCAAGCTATAAAAAAATTACTTCACCAAAATATACAATTGCTAAAAAGGCATCAAAATCAAAAACCTCTTCAAAAAAATACATGACATATGCACTAAATTCTAACATTACAAAGACTTGGGCAAATTCAATTCCAATGAAAAACGAAATTGATTCTAAAACATATACTCCAGGAACTATGGTTTTGGCAACAACAACACCTGTGTCAAAACCATCAATTAAAGTCAACACTCCCTTGTGGCACATTTACCAAATTTCTACACAACAAAAGAGTTGGAGTGATTGGAATCCTATAGCTGGGGTGAATGTTTCACAAGTTACTGTTGGACAAAATTCTGATGGACAGCTAGAATTATTTGCAATAGATGAAAATGATCTTCTTTGGCATACTATGCAAACAATTCCTAACAGCAGCAGTAGCTGGGATAATTGGTCTAGACTCTATTACTTTAAAACAAAACTTGGTAATCTTAAGAATCGGTTTACTAGATTCCTTAGAAAACCCTCTAGCATCAAAATAAAACAAGTCACTGTTACACAAAATGCTGATGGAAATCTAGAATTGTTTGCTTTGGAGAAAGATACAAATGAAATTTGGCATGTTACACAAAGTGCACTCAATGATGAATGGAATATTTGGTCAAAGTTTAACACTACTGCAGAAAAAATCCACCTTGGACAAAATGCTGATGGCCGATTAGAGCTTTTTACAACCGAGTCTAACAATTTGTCAAGTATACATCAACTAATAACACTAACTAAAATAATGCTGAGATGGTGGGCTGTTCCCTCAGTTGATATTCCTACAAATTTTGAAGGACTAAAAACTACAGAAAAAGACAAGAAAGCCAAAGTCACTGAGGCTGCAAAACGTGAAAGAGAAGAAAAACGAAAAAGAATTAGAGCTGAAAAAGAAGCAGAAAAACTCCAAAAGAAAAAAGATAAGCAAAATAAAGAAGAACAAAAGAAAAAACTAGCCGCAGAAGAAAAACAAAAAGCGCTAGAGAGAAAAAGAAAAGCTGAGGAATTAAAGAGAGAAAAAGAAGAGAAAAAACGAGCTGCTGATGAAAGAAAACGAATATCTGATGAAAGAAAACGAATATCTGATGAAAGAAAGAGAGTAGCGGATGCAAAGAAAAGAACTGAAGCATTAAAGAAAAAACAGTTAGCGGATGCAAAGAAGATGATAGATGCAAAGAAGATGATAGATGCAAAGAAGATGATAGATGCAAAGAAGGCAGCAGACGCATTAAAGAAAAAACAGTTAGCGGATGCAAAGAAGATTGTATCTACAAGGAAAAGTGGTGGCGCGGTTAAAAAAACTAAGAAAAAAAGGGCAAAAAAAAGATTAGGAACACGAATCAGAAAACGAATTCGTTAATGGAAAAACGATTCCAGAAATCAATTAACAGATTTTTGTGTTCATTTAGATAATGGTAATTCTTATCATGTTTGAAAAAATGTCTCAGGTATATTTTCAAATTTTTAAAACTTAAATAATTCAGATGCCTTTAGACAGCATGATATTTTATTCAAACTCTTTTGTAATAACTGAAACTCTATGGGGGGAGATTTAGATACCTGTATCTGTGAGTTATCCTGGTGTTTATGTTGAAGAACTGCCAAGTGGGACCAGAACAATTACTGGAGTAAGTACATCAATAACAGCTTTTGTAGGAAGAGCCGCAAGAGGGCCTCTCAACGAATCTGTTATCATTCACAGTTTTGGAGACTATGAGAGAATTTTTGGGGGGATTTTCAGAGAAAGTAAGATGAGTTATGCCGTTTATCATTACTTTTTGAATGGCGGTTCAACTGCAGTCATAGTTCGTATTGATAATGCTGGAAAAGTAACTGAATTTGAAAAATCAGGCACTACTTTGAAATTTGAATCTGCAAATCCAGGAAGTTGGGGCAATAATCTTTCTATAAACATTAACGAGGACATCAATGACACTGATCCAGACAAGGCAAATCTTTTCAATCTTGCTGTAACTGATAGCGGAACAAATGAAGTAGAAAGTTTTCTGAACCTTTCCATTAATAATAAAAGCTCCAAATTCGTTACCAAGGTATTGCAAAATGAATCTAGACTAATTCGAGTAAAGGATGGAGAAAGTGCAATAGACAAAGTTCCTTCTGCTGGTGATTATACAATCAAGGATAAATCCAAAGAAGGAACAGATGGAAATAATCTAAAATCAAATGATGTACTTGGAAGTCAATCTAGTAAGACAGGCATTTTTGCACTAGACAATGTTGATTTGTTTAACATTCTCTGTATTCCACCATATGATAAAGATGATGAAGCAGCTACTGATGTGTATCCTGCTGCAAATCAATATTGCAAGGAAAGAAGAGCCATACTTCTTGTGGATCCTCCGCTTTCTTGGAAAAAAATTAGTGATGCTGTAAATGGTGCAAAATCAAACATGATTAGTGAAAACGCTACAATGTTTTTCCCTAGATTAATTATGCGAGATGTAAAAGATGACAACAGATTAGCCAGCTTTGTTCCATGTGGTGCAGTTGCAGGGGTAATTGCTAGAAATGATACTCAGAGAGGAATTTGGAAAGCTCCTGCAGGAATTGAAGCGAGTTTGGCAGGCGTTTCTGATCTGCAGGTAAGATTAACTGACGATGAGAATGGACAGCTAAACCCACTTGGTGTTAACTGTTTGAGAATCATGCCCAGTGCAGGTCCTGTAATATGGGGAAGTAGAACACTAAAAGGTGCTGACAGACTTGCTGATCAATGGAAATATCTTCCGGTTAGAAGAACCGCATTATACATTGAAGAGAGTCTTTATCGGGGAACTCAGTGGGTTGTTTTTGAACCAAATGACGAATCTCTTTGGACTCAAATTCGATTAAATATTGGAGCCTTTATGCATGATCTTTTCTTAAAGGGAGCATTTCAAGGAAGTGATCCTAAACAAGCTTATTTGGTAAAATGTGATAAGGAGACAACCACTCAATATGATATTGACCGAGGAATTGTAAATATTCTAGTAGGTTTTGCACCACTAAAACCAGCAGAGTTTGTTATATTGAAAATACAACAGCTAGCAGGACAGGAGAAGACATAGTATGGCTCAGTTTAGTGTAAATACCAGTAGATTTGATCCTTACAAAAACTACAAATTCCGATTAAAATGGGATGGAAGATTTGTGGCAGGTCTAAGTAAAATGTCTGCCCTCAAAAGAACTACAGAGGTAGTAACTCATAGAGAGGGCGGTGATCCTAGCACAAGCAGGAAGTCTCCTGGCAGGTCAGAATATGAGGCAATCACATTAGAAAGAGGTGTAACACATGATCTTGAATTTGAAAACTGGTCAAAGAAGGTATGGAACTTTGGTACAGGACTTGGAGAAGAATCATCACTAAAGGACTTTCGCAAGGATCTGGTAATAGAGGTCTATAATGAAGCAGGTCAACTTGTACTTGCCTACAGAGTATATCGTTGCTGGGTCTCAGAATACCAAGCGTTACCTGAATTGGATGCAAATGCAAACGCAGTTGCAATTCAAACAATTAAGCTTGAAAACGAAGGATGGGAACGAGACGAAGCTGTTACAGAACCTACTGAACCAACTTTGTAACTACAGATTAATGGGTTGTACAAATGAGACAAGTTTTAGTCACTCTGTCTCATGGGCTGCAAAGTTCAGAATCAAAACTATATCACGTTAAACTACGTGAACTCAATGGTTTTGATGAGCAATTCTTAGAGTCAATAAAAAATGAATTACCTGCTTTCTTACAAACAACTGAATTACTAAAAAAAACAACATTGTTTGAGTCAGAAATGACCAAAATTCAAAAAGATGAACTGTTTAAAACCTTGACCATAGGCGATAGAATCTGTTTGTTGCTAAATTTACGAAAAATAACTTTTGGTAATTCTCTTTCTTGTATTATGACATGTGACTCCTGCAAGGAAAAAGCTTCGTTTGAACTTGATATAGATAGTCTTTTGAATTTGGGTACAAAACAAATCAAAACAGAAAACTACCTTATCCATACAAAAAATTTCTCATTAAAAATACGACCCTTAACCGTACTAGATCAAGAATCAATATTATCTTATTCAGATAAAAGAAATTTCAAAGAAAAACCCACTGACCAATTGATACGATCCTGCATTGTATCATCAAAACCAAACTTATCTGACTCTTCTCTTCCTCAAGAGATTATTGATGCAGTAAATCCAAAACTCAATGAGATAGATCCCATGGCAGATATTATTCTTGATTTAAAGTGCCCTGCATGTGATCATAGTTTACAAACACCATTTGAAATAGAGAATTTCGTTCTAAGAGAAATATACTCGCAAATCTCATCTCTTGAAAAAGAGATTCATTGGCTTGCTTTTAATTACAATTGGAGTGAAAAAAATATTCTTAATTTGCCCATACAAAAACGTCATAGATATATCGAATTAATCAACGAGACTCTTTCAGGTGAATAAAATGAAAAATATGTTTATTGAACATGTTGTTAACAGAACCCTTAGTAGAAAATCAGAAACTCCGAAATCAGAGATAATTCCTGATCTGTCTCCAAATTTTGGATTATACAATTCAAAAATAAACCAACTCACAAACAATCCTAATGAAAACCAAGAACAATATGTGGAATCTTCTCCTGAACAGCCTGATTTGGTACCCTCCAAAAAAACTGAAAAGCCATCTCAACTAGAAACAACCAAGATTAAAAACAATACAAAATCAATTACTGACGATAATGAATCACCTGAAAATATCAAAGAAGATAAAATTAATCATCTCGTAAAAAAGACTACAAGATTTTCTAATTTAAAAAAACCTATTGAAGAAAAATCTCAAGAAAAAAATATTGTAATTGACAAACCATCTATTCTTTCACCTAGTATTCCACCAAAAAAAGTAATCAATCCACAAATCAAGTCCCAGAAAAAAGAAATCCCCCTAGAAAATTCTGTTTTGACAAATACCAAAAAACATGCTGAACCTCAAACAAATATCAAAATGAATTTGGAATCCAAAAAACCTACCACTGCTTTGACTAATGATCAAACAGATATCGTCAATACTCTTGAAAAAAATAGTTTTGTCACAAATCTCAACAAAATTACCAAAACCGAAGACATAATCACCAAAAACACCATCAATATCAATGAAAATAAAATAAATAATGTAAAACTAGATGTTACTAAACCCACTGAAAATATTGACAATTCGAATATATCTCAAATCAAATCCAAAAATGAAACCAAAAAAAATATCGACATGCAAGAATCTCCTATCCAAATTGAGCCTTACAACAAAGAATCTCCTGTTATCAATACCCATATCAGTCCTTATGAAGATGTACAAAAAAATAATTCAAATATTGTTACAATAAACATAGATAAAATAGAAGTAAGAGCAAACTTGCCGCAACAGACAAAAAACAATAACTCTACTCCTAAATCTAACAGAATGTCGTTAAGTGAATATTTGCAACTACGAAAAGAAGGTGCACTATGAGTAATTTTCTTGCTATCTCTACAGTAACTGCAGCAATAAATCATTTATTAGAAGAAATTCAAACAGATATCCCTGGTGTCAAAATTCACAACAAACCTCTTGATATAATAAACTCTGAACCCTCGGCCAACATGCTAAATCTGTTTCTTTATCATATTTCCTACAATACTGCATACAAAACCGAATTTTTGCCTACGAGAAACTCATCTGGAGAACTCGTTTCACGTCCTAAAATAGGTCTTGATCTACACTATTTACTTACAGCGTATGGAACAGATAACGACGATTTGTTATCACAACAGATTCTTGGAAGCGCAATAAGGATTATTACTGAAAATCCTATACTTACAAAAGATATTATTTCTGATGCTATCAAATCGCAAGAAAAAGTACAGTTTTCTGATTTGCCTAATGATATTCAAACTATAAAACTTGAACCTGAAATGTTTTCAGTCGAAGAACTAACCAAAGTTTGGTCTTCCTTTTTTCAAACCAATTATCGCCTTTCTATGGCATTTCAGGCAAGCGTATTGTTACTTGATACCAAAAAACAACCCAAACCACCTATGCCAGTTAAAGAAAGACTTGTTTATGTTAAACCAATTAAACAACCAGTCATTATTAAAATTGAACCCCAAAACTTAGAGTACAGTTCTGATGCACAAATCAAAATTCTAGGTAAAAACCTTCAAGAAGATAAAACTTTTGTGCATATAGATGACAAAAAAGTAGAACCGCCTGTCTCAGATATTGCCCACAATAAAATTTCAATAAAGATTCCCTCAGGTTTGACTGCAGGAATAAAAAAGATCAAAATATCTCATCCTATAATGCTTGGTTTGGAACCTACTGAACATCAGGGAGCAAATGAATCTAATTTAGGTGCATTTATTCTGTCACCAAAGATAACAAAGATAACTCCTCAGGAGGTTAATAGAGGAAGTATATTGACAGTAGACTTTGAGCCTCCAATTCTGTCAAATCAACAAGCTTTACTACTTGTTGGGGATCAGACATTTGTTATAGAAAAACATCAAAAAGAAAACAATGCAATCAATAATGTCTCTATAAAAATTTCAGATGAATTTCCAGCAGGTACCTATTTACTTAGATTACGTGTCGATGGTGCAGAAAGTCGTTTGTTAGTAGATGATAATCCAGATAGTCCTACATACTTGAAATACGTCGAACCATATGTAAAAATAAAGTGAATCAAATAGATATGCAAAATAATTGGGTAGAAGAAAATCAAAGTTATCTTTCAAACCAAATCAATTACGTTAAAAAATTAATCAAAGCAAATATTCTCCCTAAAAAAAACACATTATCAAATGATGAAAAATCAAGACCCCCACTATGGAATAAAGACATAGATTCATCGTCTCCTTCTTTGGAATTTTTAAGTCATCTTTTTGGATTATCTGTTTTTGAAAAGTATGTGTTAGTGCTGTGCGCAGGAAATGAACTTGATTCAGAACTCAAACAACTATGTATAAAAAATAATTCTCACAATCCTTATCCAAATTTTGAACTGGCACTTTCAATTTTACCCGGAGCTCATTGGAGTGCTTTGACTCCTGAATCTCCGCTAAGACGTCTAAATTTGATATCTCTTGAAAACACACCCAATACAACAATAACTACCTCTCAAATACGAATTGATGAGAGAATATTACATTATCTGACAGGCATTAACTATTTGGATCCAAGACTTCGTGGATTTGTAACTCCAATTAAAATTGAAAAACATCTGATAAAATCCAACCATCAATTAGTAAAGAACATAGTAGATTCTTTTAGACATAACAAAAAACTATCTGTCATTCAATTACTTGGTTCAGATACAATAAACAAAAAAATTGTTGGGTATGATGCATGTGAAAAATTGGGATTAAGAATGTGGAAATTACTGCCCCAATCCATTCCTGGAAAAGTTGATGAAATGGAATCATTTATGCGTCTATGGAATAGAGACTCTGCCCTCTTGGGGGCATGTCTTTACATACAAGCAGACGATTTAGACTCTAACCACAAAGAAGTTCTTGATAAATTTCTTGGAGGAAATTTGACTGGTCCAATTTTTTTGAGTACTCTAGAAGGTTGGATGGGTAAAAATATGGAAGAAGTTACTTCTTTTAATGTTCCAGTAAAAAAACCAGAGAGATCTGAACAAAAAACTCTTTGGAAACAATACTTGGATGAGTTCCATGATGACAAAAATTTTGATGGCACTGTTAATAAAATAACAAATCAATTTGATTTTGATTCCTATTCTATTCATCTTGCAAGCAATACTGTGATTAACTCTGCATTAGATTCAGAGACAAAAACCCACCTTGATGAAAATTTTCTTTATACTACTGTATGGGAATCTTGTCGCCAAATATCCCGTCCTAAAATGTCTGGGCTTGCACAAAGAATAGTGCCAAAATCTACCATGAATGATTTGGTGTTGCCAGAAAAAGAAAAAAAATCTCTTTATGACATGATTCGTCACATAAAAAATAAAGAAAAAGTGTATACCACATGGGGATTTGAAAATATTGCAAGTCATGGTCTTGGAGATGTATCCTTGTTTGCAGGTGAAAGTGGAACTGGAAAAACTATGGCTGCAGAAGTAATATCAAACGAGCTAAACTTAGATCTCTTTAGAATTGATTTGTCGATGATTATAAGCAAGTATATTGGGGAAACCGAAAAGAATCTTCGTAAAATTTTTGATGCTGCAGAAGATGGGGGTTCTATCTTATTCTTTGATGAAGCTGATGCACTATTTGGAAAACGTAGTGAAGTCCATGACAGCCATGACAGATATGCAAACATTGAGGTTGGTTATCTTCTCCAAAGAATGGAGTCTTACCATGGTCTGGCCATTCTTGCTACAAATTATAAAAATGCCATGGATACTGCTTTTTTGCGACGTATACGATTTGTAATAAACTTTCCATTTCCTGATGAAAAAAGTAGAGAAAAGATATGGAAAGGATCATTTCCAAAACTTGCTCCAACTAATAGTGTAGACTTTGGAAAACTAAGTAAGCTTAGCGTTACTGGAGGAAACATACGTAACATAGCACTTAATGCTGCTTTTTTGGCGGCAGAAGATGACATTCCAATAAACATGTCTCATCTTAAACAGGCAGCAAAATCTGAATACGACAAACTAGAAAAACCATTAACTCGTATAGAGGTAGGTGATTGGTAATGGATGAAATCAAAATAAACATCGGAACACTTGTTCTTGATGGATTTGACTTTCATGATCATGTCCGAATCACCTCTGAATTTAATCAGGAATTACATCGTCTTTTAGTTAAAAATGGTCTGAAGACTGATAACTCAGAATCAAACACCGTACAAAATATCAATGTAAGAAATTTGAGAATAGATAAAAACATAAACTCTCAATCAATTGGGAATCAGTTGGCAAATTCTGTATACCAAAACTTAAATGCACAAAAAAAATCTATTACTCAAAAATCCAACTAAATCCAAATTTTGTAAAACACTAAATTTCATTAAATAACAAATTAACAAAATTCTATTTATTACTCAAAAATTCGATATCTTTTTTATTTGTTATCATCTTAATTACATATGAGTTTTCTATTTCAAAAAAATATTTCAAAACATTCTCCATCTGAATCTGCTTTTACAAAATCTCTCATTCAAAATCATTCTTCTTATGACAATCAAACAGATAGAAATATTCAGAGTACATCAATTGAAAATAATTCAGAATTTGCATTTCAAAACATCTCTATTCAACCTAAGCTAAAGGTCAGTCATTCTGATGTCATCTACGAAAAAGAAAGACAGAACAGATAACCAAATTATAAGGAGGCCTGAACCAAGAATTCTGGAGCAGGAAGAATCCGAACAACTGGGACTTGTCTATACCTTCTGAAAAAGGTATGGCAGGGTATGGTTAGACTGCTGGAGAGCAAGGCAAGAACGACGAGAATCTCTACGACAAAACAGGCGGACTGATCCCAATTTCAAACAGAGAAAGGAGATTCTGCTTCAGGAGCATGCCCGAAGATTTTTCCGAGGACTGGTGCCCTATCGATCATTACTCCAGACTGTAACTACTTGAGATAGAAATTCGATATGTTTTTTATTTATAACTCACTTAATTACTTATGAGCTTTTTATTTCAAAAAAATATTTCAAAACATTCTCCATCTGAATCTATATTTACAAAACCTCTCATTCAAAATCATTCTTCTTATAATGATGACAATCAAACAGATGAGAAGATACAGAATAAATCAATTGAAAATAACTCGGGATTTGAATTCGAAAATCTTCCAATACAGCCCAAATTAAAGATAAGCAAACCCAACGATCCCTACGAAAGAGAAGCAGACAGAATAGCTGAAAAGATTGTAAATATGCCATTATCTGATTCTAAAGATATATCTTCACAAAAAGATCAAGATACTCTTAACCGTAAATGTACAAAATGTGAGATGGAAGAAGAAGAATTAAGCATTCACAGAAAAATTCAATCATCCTCCTCAGTTTACTTGGAACCTCCAAATGAAATTGTTCAAAAAATAGATCCTATTAAAATGAGTCAAGGTTCATCACTTGATTCTTCAACTAGAGGTTTTATGGAACCTCGATTTGGTTTTGATTTTGGTAGAGTACGTATTCATACTGATAGTAATGCAGTTAAAGCAAATGCCTCTATTCATGCAAGAGCATTTACCATGGGAAATGATATTTATTTTAATGATGGTGGATACGACCCTAAAACAACACAGGGTAGAAAATTATTAGCTCATGAGCTTACCCATGTTGTTCAACAGACAGGTGAACAAAACCAATTAGGTTTTGAAACAAATCATCTCAAAACTAGTCCGTTAGGAAATAGTCTTTCAGGATCCCTTCTAGAAAATAATATGATGTATCTTGAGACTGGCGTACACTCTGGAGAACATATTTCTGTAATGAATTTCACTCATGGTCCAATCGTTTTATCGCCTTCTTGGAGTTGCGGCTGGGAAGAAGCTGATTATTGGGCATCCATTGTAGGATTAGCTGCGGCTGTTGTTGCAGCAATCATAGCTGTTGCTGGAGCTCTTGCTCCCGACCCCACCGTTACTAAAGTAGCTGCAATACTTGCTGTAGTAGCAGCTCTTGGATTACTTTATAATGCAATTAGAGCAGCTCGTAACCTCAAACATTGTTATGAAACAGATCCGGACGCAGACAGAAGAGAGATAGAGAGATTGAATCAAGAAATGGAAGAAAATCGAAGAAGAGTTAGAGAATTAGAAGAAGGTCTAGAAAGATTGAGAGAGTTGGCAGATTAAAGTTTGATACAAATCTTTCAGAAATAACAATTCTTCAAAAAGTAATACTGACTGACGAAAATAAAAATTACATTACATCTAATGCACCATTGTTTATCGAAATATTGGTACTGCTAATCTTTATGTTCTGAGATCCGTAGCTTATCTCAATTCCCATTGAGTCCATCACAATTTTCATCCCTGATGCGGTCTCTATTGTTATGCCTCCTACTCCTGGTGTATCGTCTAATTTTACAGTTGCAGTTGTTGTTTTTATCATCTTCACTTCTGCTATAGCCGGCATGCTTGGCACTTCTCCAATGCCCCAAAAACCTCCAGTCCAAATAGGAGCATCAATATTTCCTCCCTCAAATTCAATCCATACCTTTGAATCCACATCAGGAACAAAAAAGAATCCTACTCCATTTCCTGCATAAGGAGAACATGGCAATGCCCATCCTATCTCTTGATCTCCCATTACTGCAGGAACGCGAGCACGAATCCTACCTAGATTTTGAGGATCCAGATTATCTGTAACTATCCCTCTATACTTGCCATAAAACCTAATTCCTGCACTACTCAATTAACTCACCATTGGTACTGTTGAACCTAATCCCTCTCTTGTTAAAGTAAAGTTTTGTTTGTATTTTCCTGGTTCAATTTTGTGAGTTACTGATTTTACATAATATCTTCCATCATGAGAAAAACCTACTCCGCGTAACTCCACGATGGTTCTTGCTCGAAGTATATCTCCATATTTTAATGCATCAAGATCTCCAGTCACATTAACCACATTTACCGAATCTTCTGTCTCTGTTTGAGCTTGATTCTGTGCTTGAAGGGCACTACTTCCACCCTCTGGAGTAATTTGTCTAGTTTGTGTATGTGGTTGATTTACTATTGCTGCAGGTTGTGCTGATAATGGCGGTCTGGTACTAGTCACAGCAACAATGGGGATCTCTATTCCGCTAACTCTATCCATTACATAACCTCTAATTTGTCTAGGTCTTAACGCATCATACTGAAAATTAATACTGTCTACATTAGTCGATGAGCCCAAGTTAAAAGAAAGTGGTTTTTGGGCCATTGCTAAAATTTTTGGCGGTCCCCAGTATGCGGTAGTAAAAAGAGGCATCTCGGAGGGTTCGATGTAAAACACATGACTATATCTTGCTGCAAGAGACTGTAAATATTTCAAGTCTGTGCCTCTCTGAATTGGCGTTCTATCAGTTTCTGGTGTTACCTCTTCTAGAGGAGGGATAACTACTTCTGGTGTAATTCCATTTGTGATATATCTTGAAATGATTGTAGTGATGGCTGCACTATCAGGTAAATTGGGATGTGGTTCTGATACTTCTGTTTTATCCATTAGAACACTGACATCTTCTCCAGTAACAGTTAATGTGGATTGACTTGAATTATTACTTGGGTTTAACTGCTGATGTCTTATTATTCCATCAATTAATGTAGTGGGCTTTACTCCAAACATTACCTGAATTACAACTCTATTTCCGGGTTTAAGAAGAGGATTAATTTGATGTGAATAATCAAAAAGGTCCTTTACTCCACTTCTTCCCACATTAAAGACAATCTCAAAGCCATCCTTATCAACATCAGCATTTTTTATTTCTATGGATTTTATAGAGTTGATCAAGTCTGATGTTGCTGGAATTGGGATTGTTGGCCCTACCAACAATCTTAGATGAATTCCAAGGACGTTCATTTCTTAATTCTAGTTCCACAATGTGGCAATTTTCAGCATTCTTCCCGGAGTCAAAACTAATTCTTCTGGATGCATAGCATTATTTGCATCACATATGCGCCAATAGTGTTCTGGATCTGAAATTGTTTTTGCAGAGATGTTATCTAGTCTATCTTTTGCAATAACGTTTACCATGTATTGTATCTGCATTTTTTCTGCTAGGGGCAAAAATCTGCGCTTCTTATACCTGATTGTCTTTTCGTCCTCTGTTTGCATTTTAGCATCTCTGCATTTTTCATATCTACTTGATTGGTTAAACATATTGATTCCCTACAGTATCTTGACTCCTTCTCCAATTGCTTCTAGGCTATTTACTGTGCCAATTATAGACATGGTCTCCTTTACCACTTGATGTGCCAAAAATACTGCATATCCTGGATGGGTAATGCTGAGATCATTGTATGTCAAAACTTTCATTCCTAACTGCACCTTTGCTCTAATTGGATTAAGGCTAGTATCGTGAGCTTCTTCAGTAATGTTGAACTGTGTTAATTTTACAGGGACTACTCTTTTTGCGCCCCATATGAACAAAGTAAATGGACCCTCTGGGGGAACCACTTCCATTGTGCCCATTGCTGCAAGAACTGTATTTGCTATAACCAACGGACTCTTGGGGTATAACATCATCTCTAATGCTGATAACTGAGGAAAAACCCCCATATCTTTTACCATCTCATTTTCATCTGGATGTTCTAATTTGTCAGTTGCATCAAATTCAATGTCAAGGCTGATAGTTTCTACTGGAGGTCCACTTAGTCTGAATGTCTCAGAGGTAGAGCCTCCACTTCCTTCACTTTGTCCTTGTAGGCTTCTGGTAAGGGTATCAGGATTGTACTGAAATTGTACAACTTGTGGAATTGGATTAAACAAATCAAATGAAACAATTGCTCCCTTTGTTACAGATGGGGATCCTGGAAAAGAAGAGGGCATTTTAATTGCCTTATAATTAAAATCAAACTATAAATGCATTTATCGTATCCATGTAATAATTTTAATACATAATTGCAAAAAATTTTTGAAGATTCTATTTTGTGTTAATTGATGTCTCTTGATTAACGACTTGTCTAAAAAATAATAAAATTATAAAAATGGAGTTTACACTATCTCAAACTCATCGTGATACTTTGCTTGTATGAATGTCCTAGGATGTGCTATCCATGTGATTAACATGTATTTTCCTTTTGGAATATTCTTTGTTTCTCCTCTATAGCGTCTCTTGAGGTTTATCTCTAGTATTCCATCTGCTGTGTGAATTTTTCTTGTGTTACTAGAATAGGCGTTCCTCTCCAGTTTCGTCCTACTTTTTTGTAATTTTTTATAATTACTGCTGAAAACATTGGAGTTACAGGACGTGTTGTAATTTTCAACTTTCTACCTGATCTTATGACATTTCCTTTTGTTTCATGTTTTTCCCAGTTAACATTGTATTTTCCTGCCATACTCTAATCAGAAACTCTCATGCATTAAAGTTTGTCTTTATCTCAAATGAGACATTGACTTTTTTGCAATCAGAAAAATTATTTCAAAATCAATTAAGGTTAGGTGGATCTATTATTCCTTTGATGACATTAATCAAATTTGCCGCTAATAACGTCCATCCTATCAGAGGAATTTGCTGCTGTCTCCATCCATTCATAAATTGACGTGTAGATTGTTTCCCGACAGTGTTTTCAAGTGTTTGTGAGATAACATCTTGATCTTGCCATAGCTTTTGCATCAACAAAACTAATGCAGGAGCCAACATAGTCCATCTTTCTCTTTGAATCAAATTATAGATGTTGGTTATGTCTTTTGGATATCTTCTGTCTACAAAATATGTTAATACTTGTGCGATTTGTGGGTCGCCTCCAACAGTTGACACTAATCCTGAAGTTAATTTGATTATGGTGGCAATTTTTCTATCATCAACTTCAGAAAACATTGTTGATGCAGTACTAATTACATTTCTTGTTGCCCTTGCTGGTGTTGCCAAAGAAGTTAGATTGACATTTTTAGGAATATTTGCATAACCAAAACTCTTCATTTCATTTACGGCTGAATTTACTAATTTACTGTATTTTGTATAGTTGTCTGTTAACAGAGAATCTCCTGATTTTATAGTACTTGGTGTCTTCCTGGTAATTGCTTCTTGTAAAAATCCTGACACTAGACTGCCCAAATCTGCATTTTGAGTTTTGAGCATTCCTGCAATTTTTTTGTTGTTGTTTGCTGCTCTATTTACCTCTTTTTTCTTTTGAGCATATGTATTTGTTTTTTTGTTTTTATTTTGATCAGATACTGCTTCTGCTATTGTTGATGCAGCTTGTGTTGCCTCTACAACTCCTTTTAGAACCTTACCCCAATCAAAACCCATAATGCTTCTTTGTATACATGTTTAAAAATATTTATTTCATAATTTAATCCTCCTTACTTTTTTTCCAAAAATATTCAAGCTAAAATTTAATTCAAATTTTTATTGATTATTACTTGCTAAAAATAATAAACATTTTTCTAAGTTACTGGTTGAATGTCAAAAAATATCTGAATTGAAGTCAGATGTCCAATACCAGTTATGTTTTAGATGTTTATTGATTTTGTCAGCTGATCTTGAATCCTTAGCATCAAAAGAATTCAAAATTTCTGGTTGTTTTTAACCTGATTGTCTTCAAAGAAATTATATCTTATTTTGTTAAATATAATTACAAACCTTCACAACAAAAGTATGAATTATTTATTTTCCTTATTAATCATCTTCAATTTATAAACTCATGATTTTCTATTTTGAAAAGATTATCAAGCATTATTGATTTGATTGATTGTGGCAAAGAGGGTTTTTCTAACAGGACGTAAGCTGGAAAATTTACTTTATAGAAAATTAAAGGGAAAAATATTAGATGATGCAAGCATTTTGCTTGCTGATGAAAAGTATTACTGTCCCCCACAATCAGATATAGAATATTTGATAAAACGAAATAAAATCAACAGAAAAAAGTATACTTCAGAAATTTTTGATTGTGATGATTTTGCTCTATCGTTAAAATATTTTTTTATAAAACATGCATATTCTAATGGAAAAAGAAGAGCTCCACATTGTGCAGGTATTATTTGGGGCTTTATTGGTGGAGAACAACATGCAGTAAATATAGTCGTTAATGACAAAAAAGAGGTTTTTTTCATTGAACCCCAAAAAGATCTTATCTTTTTTCCTGATGATGAGGACACCGACTTTAGTTTTATTTATTTTTAAAAATTTCATCCAATTTCATTACTCTACAAAATTGGTCTAAACACTTAGTGTTTCTTTCATCGATTTAATTCTACCAAACCAAAGGTGAAAAATAACTAATTAAATAAAACCTCTTGAGGAAATTACAAAATAATTTGTCTAAAATGGTACTTGCCATGATTAGGTTTGACAAGTAGATAGATAAAAGGAGATTTGAACTTGTCTAATTAAGAGATTCATAGATCATTTATTTTGTTAGATTAATTCAATTTATCATGTAATTGAAATTTGAATTTCTTTATCAAAAATAATACTAAAAGACAAAATTTTACTAGTTGTTAATATTACCAGTATTAAAATGGCAAAAACAGGTTTATGGTTATCATACAAACAAGAAAGGTATAGAGCCAAATTAGAAGGGCCAAAAAGAATCCTCAATTGGTCTGGTAAAAAAGATACATGGGATTACAATAACTGTATGTTTTCTATAGTTGGAATGAATGGTAATTTGGTGAGAATTATAGTGAGAAGAAACAAATCTTTTGATAGCTCCTATATGGAAAAACCCGTACAAATCAACTTGCTTTTAGGCTTTAAAGTCAAAGAAGTTGAAGAACCAATAGAAGAAGAATACGATGAACCTCTAGGCCACAATACTGAGGACAAAAAATATGGAAAAAAAAGAAAAAGATGGGCAATCCATTTTGAACCTATTCTTGACAATGAAGATCCTGCAGAACGTCCAATATCTGATTGCTGTATTTGGCAGTGGGCAGAAAGTGATAAAGATAAAACAATTAAAAAAAGCAAAATTTATGATTTGTATAACGAAATATTAGAAAAATATAACAATCCACCCAAACCAAAAAATATCTTTCATGTAAAAACAGAAAAACATGAAGAAATAATGCCAGTTTTATATCAACCAAGAGTTGATGCATGGAAAAATTTCATACGTGAAATTCATACTCATAAAATAGATGACAAGCAACTTGAAGTCTCAATAATATTTAATGATGAGCAGCTAAGAAAGCATTTTGTTTTAGATCCAATTTATAGAGTTTTTAGACGCTTTCGTTACAAAAGAATCAAAGATATAGAATCATTTAAAATTATACTAGATAAAATTCCTGAGGGATATACTTTTGAGTTAATTTACAGTGGTAAATACACGTTATATCATGATTCTATTCATGAAGACAAACCAGATAAGCAAGGTAACATTCCCAATCATAAAATCAAATATTATTTTTCGTCAACTAATCATCCTGTTGTGTTTGTAAATACATCTAACCATGCCATTGCGGAACATGATAACAATCATTACCATTGGAAATGGGAGTATGCTGCATGGGAAAAATCATCTCCGATAGTTTTTGGAACAAAATCAAGAACTGATATTAACAATGAATTTAGACGAGTAAAAACCAACTAATCCTTTTCCTTTACAATAAATTTACTTTACTGTTTTTAAATAATTTTTTATTTATTTTATCTATGAATAATCAATGATATTGGAAAGTGATCGCTAAATCCATTTTCATTGTAATTTTTTGCAGGTCTGCCAAATCTTTGAGGCTTTCCATTTTTAGTCATCTCTGGAAATTTCTCTATTTTCACAGATTCATTATTTATTGATAGTTTTGAATTATTAAACAAGAATCCTTTTGAAATCATAAACTGATCAAGGATTTCTCCATCTGTATAGTAGTGGGTTGCCTCTCCTTGGGCAAGTAATTTCCACATTAAATTAAATAATTTTGGATTTCTTGCTTTTTTTAATTTATCTGATTTGTTAGTTGACAAGGCATAATCTGTCACAGATCTGTTAAAGGGTTCATCGTTAAAATCTCCCATTATCAATATAGGGGTATCTTTACCCATTTCTTCAGCAATTCTTTGATGAAAATAGCTTAATGTCTCTGCTGCAATTATTCTATATGGTTCTGATTCATATACTCCACCAATTCGTGCAGGCCAGTGGTTTCCTACAAGAACTAGTTCTGTGTTTGTTCTTTTTATTTTTAAATTGACTTGAAAAATATCACGAGTAGCATTTCTTCTCACTATCCACTGTGAGAATTGTCTTTTTACTACAAATTTGTTTGAATCATAAATGAATGCAACATCTATCCCTCTCCCATCATTAGTGTCTTCATGTGCAATACTGTACTTTCTTTGAGGTGTATTGATTTTATCTACTAGTTTTTTTAAAACAGATTTGCTTTCAACTTCACATACTCCTAAAATGTCAGGTCCCTTTTGTTCATTCATCTGTAAAATTATTTTTGAGAGTTGAGATAGTTTATTGTTTAGAATGTTTTGGTCCCATCCTTTTAATTCCTTTTGAATGGTACGTTTTAATTTATCTGAACGTAATGCAGTCTCTAAATCAAATAAATTCTCTAGATTCCACCATGCAACATAATATTCTGACATTTTATTCATCCTGACTAATTTTGATTGTAATTTAAGTATGATTGAATATTTATTTATCGATATTTTTCAAAATTTTATTATCTATTATATGCCCACATTACCATCTTCGATTGAAGTATTTCTATCATAACTTTCAAGTGTTTTGAAGATAATGTGTTTTTTCTAATCAGTTTGAATATTTCTATAAATTTTAACCTCAAACAATCTTATTATTTTAATAAAATATCCCTTGAGAAATTTTACATTGTGGTGATTGTCATGGGAATTTGAGAATAATCTGCATCTTTATTTTTTTTATTTGTCTCTCTATTAATAATTAGAAAATGATAATCAGAATTCTAATTTATGATTAATTCTTAAAGAATGTTATAGATGTGTGTTCACTCTTAAAATTAAGAGCATCTAATTAGTTTATCCTAATTTTCATATCATATATTATCCCCAATATTTTATTTCTAATAACATGGCAGACGAAGAAAAAGAAGAGCCAATGAAGGTAATTGTTCTAGACAAGATTGCAGCACTAGTTACTGCAGCCTTTGGTCTAGTAGCAGCATTGGCTTGGAATGAGGCAATAAAGGCAATCTTCAAAGAAATATTTGGAGAAGCCGACAGTATTGGTCCTTTGCTAATCTATGCAATAGTGGTTACTATTGCTGCTGTTATTCTAACGATAATAGTTGCAAGATCTGTAGCAAATGCAAAAAAGAAAAAATAATATTTTTAAATCATTTTTTTATTTTTTAATTAACTAAAAAATATGGGTGGCTTGTCATGTGCAACTAATAATAATACTCCGGTCATAAGAACAAATACTGCCATAAAGTAAATGATTACATGGAATACTCTAATTTTCTTGCTAAAATAACGTCCCACAAAAATAATGACTATCCCTAAAATGATAATTATGCTGCCTAATGTGATATTTTCCAATATGTTTTTTTAATTTTATTTGTACATAAAACTCAATGCTTAACTTGGCAAAAATCCTATCCTAATGAATAGTACTGTTAAAAAGTTGGAAGAAAGAATGGGCATATCAATAATCTTATTCTGAGATTGTATTTGCAAAATCTGACTCACCCAGTTAGATTAGATTTTGAAAATTTTTGAAAAACAAGATAATTTCAAACCAACATTTTAAGAGCACAATCTGAATAATTATGAAATAACATCAATATTGCATATTGCCATCATTTCTCATAATTTTATACTTATTGAAGATCTAGGGTGAAAAGTAGATCTATCGCTATTGTTGAAATAATTTGAATACTGTATTTGTAGGATGAACTAGTTTGATCGTTTCTCATAACATTCAAAACGTAAATTTTTAAAAGTTTTTTTATATTGTTCCTACATTAACAAAAAAAGATAGGACTAGATGAAAGAAATGACAGAACTAACAATTCAGCAAGCCATAGAAAGAATAGATCAGTTAATTGATGCGGGTAGGGGTGACGCTGGAAGATTAGACAATATTCGAGAATCTCTAAGAAACAACAAAACTTTGTTTAATTCTGATACGCAATATCTAGAAAAATTATTAGAATCTTCAATTGTTTTTAGATATGAAGAACCTCCTCCAAGTCCTCTGTTACCTCATGTTAAAAAATTGATTGATTCTGGCTCGGGGGATCATGGGCGACTTCAATCCATTTATGATTCTCTACTAAAAGGAAAATCTTTGTACCAATCTGATTCCAATTACCTCCAGAAAAAATTAAATGAATCCTCAAGTGAATCTGATGAAATACCTGCTGTTGAAAAAACTACGTTAACTCAGACTGATGATAAAAATCAATCATCCCAAGATCCTATCAAAACAAGTGATGTAATGCCTAAGGGTTGGAACTCTAATGAACCAATCCTAACTGAATCTATTAAAACCAATCAAAATGAAATTGCAGAAACAAATGTAAAAGAACTAATGCCTCTGGATTCTGAAAACCCTGAGTTAACAAAAATAAGACAAGCAAGTCATGAGCAAGAAAAACAAATTGAAGCGACAAAAGATAATCTAGAATCACAAATTAAAATAGAACGTGAGCGCATTGCTTCCCAAATTAAATTATTTGAACAAATAACTTCACAAAAAGCTGAATTGGAAAAAGTAAAAATTGAAACATCTTCTGTATTGAACAAAATAAAAAAAGAAAGAGAAGTCTTGTTGAAAGAATCTGAATTACAAAAAGAAGACTTGATACGAGTTCAAAAGGAACAAGAAGAAATAGAAAGAAAGATTCAACAAGATCAAATTAATATTGAAGAAATGAGAGAATCACAAAAATTTCGTTTACATGAGCATACTGAGTTATTAAAACAACTTCAAGAAAAAAAATTTGAATTAGAAGAAACACAAAACAAATTTGATGAGATTCAGAACGAACTAAAACAAGAAAAACAGTCCCTAGAAGAACAGTCTACCCAACAAAAAGAGAACCTCTCTAAACTAGAACAAGAAAAACAATCCCTAGAAAAGACTCAAACAGAGTATGATGATATTCTAAGCCAAATAGAAC
>JAOTZM010000051.1 GCA_029861345.1 Candidatus Nitrosopumilus sp. | reverse complement strand
CAAGAAAAACAGTCCCTAGAAGAACAGTCTACCCAACAAAAAGAGAACCTCTCTAAACTAGAACAAGAAAAACAATCCCTAGAAAAGACTCAAACAGAGTATGATGATATTCTAAGCCAAATAGAACAAGAAAAACAAGCTTTATCGAAATATGAAAAAATAATAGACACTGTTCAATCAGAAAGAAAAGATCTTGAAAAGATACAATCTGATAACGACATTCTCCAAAGCCAAATAAAACAAGAAAAGCAATCCCTAGAAGAACAGTCTGCCCAACAAAAAGTCACTCTTTCTGAACTCCAAGCAGGAAAGGAAGAAAGGGAAAAGACTCAAACAGAGTATGATGATATTCTAAGCCAAATAAAACAAGAAAAACAAGCTTTATCCAAATATGAAAAAATTAGAGACAATATTCAATCAGAAAAAGAAAAATTGATAAAATCAAAAGAACGTCGTCTTGAATTAGTTCATTTTATTTCTAAAGAAAAACAAAAAATCTCTAATCAGAAAAAAGAAGAACAGAAAAAGATGAAAGAACAACGTATTCTTGAAGGACAATTAAAAAAAGAAAAAACGAAATATGAAAAATTAAAAATAAAACAACAAAAGACTGAGCAAAAAATTAGACAAGAGATGCAAAAATTAAAAATAAAACAACAAAAGACGGAGCAAAAAACACATGAGCAATCTTCTAAATCCCCAAGTAAATCTAAAACTAAACCCAAAAAACCCTCCAAACCAAAAGAATCTAAAACTAAACCCAAAAAACCCTCCAAACCAAAAGAATCTAAAACTAAACCCAAAAAACCCTCCAAACCAAAAGAATCTAAAACTAAACCCAAAAAACCCTAGTATTGTTATGTACACTTGACTAATGTTTTTTGCAACCTTTGTGACAAATCAATCCTATAGCCTGTGCTTTAAAGAATTATTCATGGGATTTGATGATCTCTCACCTAATCCCACGGAGTGTGTTAGGTGTTTTATCTTGCAAAGTTTGTATTTAATCCTGATGGATGATTTCTCAGCAGATAATGCTAAATCTGTAATGCCAAAGTTTACCTGAACTTGTCTCATATAGAACTTGTTTGAGTATGACATCATAAGAATAAATTGCACCTAAATTTTCGATGAAATAAACACGAGAAGAATTCAAAAATAATCCTTTGAATAATTATAATATGTTTAGAAATTATTGTACAGATAGAATTATTGGATATATGGTATTTTCATCTAGTTATTTATTCAGGTAGACTTTATCATTAATCTATGGGATTACTATACACCAAATTTTATATTGACTTTGATGAAGATGAATGGAAACAAATTTCAACTGATCCTATAGTATTTCAGACAATCAAAGATGATGTTACCTTAGACATAGAAGATACATCTCATAAAACATACAAACTAAGTTTCAAGGAAGGGGGGAAAATTAAGATGCTAAGAGTTACCGGAAAATTCCGTCTTACTTGGGATGACAAAGAAATTCTCTAACAAATCCATATACTAGAAGATACACTCTCGGTTAATTCTAAAGGAAAAACTATAATCCGATAGAGGACAGAAATTAGAGTTCTCAATGCAAAGGAATCTGCGTTACTTTTGGAGTAAAGATCCCATTTAACGAAAAATACTATGACAATAACCGAATATTCTGTAGACAGTGCGAGAGTTTCATGAAGATTCCAACTGTTAGGTGTCCATGTTGTAAGAGTTCGGTAAGAAACAGGCCTAGGAGTAAAAGAAAATAATGTCACAAAATGGGTTGGTAAACTGACTAGACTGTGTCTAATGGGTAGGGTTAGTCCCATATTATCACATGATTTTTCCATCCATTAGTATGTATAATGAACCAAGAAAACAAATAATGTAAAACATGGACAAGTCAAAATTACAATGCATGATATTAGGACATAATATTGCACCCTTTGAAATGTGGAATCATGAGGAAAATATCATTGATGGGTACTGTGAGCGTTGCAAGTTATGGAAAACGTGTTGGTAGTAAAGATCAGTTATCTGGCCCTTGAAAATAATCCATCACAGATATTAGAGTTATTGTGGATATGCCTGCCTGTATTCACATCATATTTCTCACCACAGTTCTGACAGAGCATTAACCGTATCTGCCCAGATTAGTATTATCGATAGAAGGTTTAATGATTTAGACTTGAAATTTAATTATGAGTCAGGATGACGGCTCAGATTTTTTAGGGTCTGATTTTTGCAGGATTTGGGAAATGATATCTCTGTTTGAGAATCAATAGGCCGTCTTGTTTTAGCTGCAGTTTGGTGCCTGCGTATGTTTAAAATTATTATTATTTAATAATATCAGGAAAACAACTCATCTGGTCTACAATCTCATTCATATTATAAACAATCTCGTTATGATTATTAATAACAGAATTAATCTGGTTATTTAATTGGGTTAATTCTTGCTCTATTGAATTTACTTGGTTAAGGTATTGACTATTGGTTTCAAGTTTTGATAATATGATCTCATACTCTGTATTCATAACAGTGTATTGTTTTTCTAATTCTTCAATTTTTTCATTTAAATCCTCCAACTTAGAATTTAAAATATTATAATTAGTTTCAAGCTGAATATATCCTTCAAAAAATCCATCATAATGTTTTGGAATGACATATTCAAAATTCTCAATACTTTTTAAATCTATATCATCAACACCATACATTAGATGGATTTCTTCTGGATGGTGCCCTAATCCAAGTATGTGACCTATTTCATGCATAATTGTTTGGTGTAATAAATTACCATCATATTGCACGTATTCACTATTGCAATTAAATTTTCCAAGACCTATTGTAATAACTCCCTTGTATTTCTCTGAATACGTAGCTAAACCTGCGTGATTCTCTGATGCAATTGTTTGCCATTCTATTTGCATATCAGGAAAGATACTTGTTTGTTGAAATACTAAATTATTTTCTTCTTCCCAAGAAATTAATGCATTATCTAATGCGTTTTGGATAATTTGTCTATTAGAAACATCTGGGATAGGTTCTACATTATAGGAAATTATTCTTATTTTAGAATTTGTTTTAATTGTAGGGTCTATAGATCTGATTGTTTCTTGTTGGGAAATTGTTTCTGACAAAACATCGTTAGTTGAAGGATTATTGTCATCAGGCGAGATAGTTATAACAGATACAACTATCATAATTAATCCAGCTATGCCTCCCAGAATTATCCATCTCATGATTTTCTATGGTATCAATGATCTTTAACTTTTAAAATTTAATATTTTAAAGAAATCTACTTTGCCTTTTCTACTGGCTATTTCTTTGCATTTTTTCTTCGTGTAACCCCACCTTTCTTGGATGCAGCAGATTTTTTCTTATCTTTTCGAGTTTTATACTCAATGTTTCCAGTTTTATACTCAAGTCTTCTAGTTTTCTTCTTTTCCATTGGACTATGACCTGCTGCGACTTTTCTAGGGTTTGTTTTTGGTTTTTTCTTTGCAGAAGTTTTCTTCTTGGTTGTTGTTTCCTTCTTAATTTCTTTTCTTGCGATTACCGGTTCAATTCCTCCCATTGTAATTTGAACAAATTTACTTGCATATCATAACTGCACCTTAACAATTTTTGATTAAGTGAAATACTTGTCTTAATCAATTAATTAATTTCAAATGCCAAAGGAGTTTGGAGAAAGCCCGCATGTATTAAGTGAAAATGAGACTCCTCTGACCATTCTGTTACGTCGTTTTCTTATTTAGGATTTTTAATGCTGAACTAATACACCACGTTTAAAACCAAAAATAACGGAATTAAATTATGGCATATCTTTTAGCTGCAGCGCTCATTATTCCTATCATTCTGACAATTTGGACCTATAATCCATTGTGGGAATTAGAACAGGAAGTAAAGGAAGAAGGTGTGGAAATTGATAATTCGGAAGATAATCAATCGTCGATACTGTTCTTAGGGGTTCTTGTAATTTGGGTACTGATATTAGGACGAATGTTGTATTTATTGAAAAAACGTGCTTATACTTTGCGAACTAAATTTTAAAAATAATAAAATAATCTCTCTTTTTCTTTTTTATTCTACTGATACAATTTAGATTAATGAGTATAACAATAGAAAAATATCAACTGATCTATTATGTAAAACGATCTGGCACACCACAACGTGTTGCAAGAATAAAACTCTATGACACCCAAGACCGCCACTTTGCAAATCTATACTTCTACAAAGAAGGCTAACAAGTACCTGATAGTCCATGGGGCGGTGTAACCGGCAGCTATGGTGGCGCCGACGGTGGCAGGTCATTCCACAAACTCCATCTAAGTGAAAATTAGCTAGATAGAATAGTGGATATGTTACGACATGAGAAACCATGCCGTACGTATTTCGGTAGATCTAATCCCTATTTGTACACAGGAAAAGAACCCGTTGGCGAAGAAGAACCAGAATATCCTCTACCTTTTTTCTTAAACTATAGTTAATTATTTCAAACAAAAAATCAACAATTTTACAATCTCATCTTAAGTAAAAATTACATTACAAAAACCAGTGACAAGTAAAACTATACTAGTAATAGTACTTTCTGCAGCATTTCTTGCATGCACAGTATTTTCTTCAATTAATTTGATCCCTGCCTTTGCTGAGAATCCAACTCCGTACAATGAATATGATTTTGATTTTACTGACTTTGATGTTTACCAGGATTCAAAAAATCTAGAAAAATTAGTTATTTTTACTAACGTTACCTACAAGGGGGAAATTAGAACTGGAGTGGCAAATGTCAATGTAATAATTACTGATCCTGCAGGTGAAACACGAACCCTTTTTGGATCTTCTGGCAACATGGAAAGCGGAGATGTCCGTACCATCAAATTTACCCATGAAATGATCCTTGAAGGAATGTATGATGTTAGAGTAGAGATGACCCCTCCTAGCAAACCATACTTGGACCATATTTTTGATAACGAAACTGCAAGTTACTTTATTCCTCCATTAGGACTTGAAGAAAAATTGGAAGTAATTAGAGAAGATTTAGATGATGAAATTGTATATTATCCACAAAGCTCAGAAGATATTAGAAATGACAAGGTAGTTCATGCAATTATTAATTTGCCCAAAGTCCACACATTTGAGGGAGTACTAGTTACTAATGGGGATAAATTCACAAAGGATTTTGATGTAAATACTGAGAATATCTATCTTCAGACAGATGTTTCCTTTGAAGACTTGAAAGTTACTATACTAAAGGAAGGCAATCCATACTTTGTAGATACACAGCCATTACCTGATTATGTGAGTCTTTACGTAGTGAGTGATAATATATGCAGTTCTAAGGATTGTGTAACTATACATAATGTAACTAATGTGGAACCTGACGAGTTTCCGTGGATGTTTTTATTCCAGTGGCTGTAATTGCAGCAATCAGTACAGCACTTCATGATTGTAACTGGGGGAATAACTTCAAACTTTTTCTTTTTTCATACCCTTCACCTTAACTCCCAAAAAATCAACATAGTGTTGCCAATCGCTACACCTATCAAATAATAATGGGATTTTTCAAACAACTTCATGTCTTTAGAATCTCAAATTAGAGAAATTTTGGATAATTTTCAGGGTACTTCATCTGAGAAAATTCTTGAAATTCTAAACCAGATAAAACATCAATTCAAAAATAATCTGACCTCAGAATATCTTCAGGGGAAAACCCAAAAAATATATGATATAACTGATGAGGCTGAAAAGAAGAAACAATGCAAGGCATTAATCCCATACTTGGACTGGTATCTACAGGGATTGTGAAATTATTCTGAATAACACTTTATTTTATCTAGTGCTAATTTGATAGTTGTTAGGTCCTTTTTTACATCTTCCATGTTTCCAACTAATTTTACAAAATACTCATGTCCTGTATCTTGTGCCTTGTGAATGTCTGATTCATAACACTCTAATGCCTTTTCTAAAAATGGAACATCTTCACTTAATTTGTTAGTTAATTGAATGTCACCAATATTTTCTTGAATCTTTAGAATTACTTCATCAATTTTTGGAATTACCTTTCTTGCTTGTTGATTTAGAACAGGGGCAAACATTGCACCTGCATCTTTCATCTCGGGACTGTTACCAAGAGTTTTTAATCGATTTTTGTAGTGTCTTAAAGATTTTAGAACAATCTCGTATCCCCCTTCGTCTTTAAGATAGATGGCACCCATCCAAATTTTTTCAGACATTTCTCAATAGAGATTTGCTTTATTATTATAATTTAGTTGCCTATTTTGACATTAGTATAATTCCTGCTTGCTAGTAATATATCTGAAAATCAAATTATAATCATTGAATCTGAAAAATGAATTTGGAATGATGTTGCTTTTAGCAAAATGTCCTAACTGTGATGAAGAATCTCTTTATTGTGGTATGATCCAAACTTCGATCAAAACTTTGGCAAACAAAGAGGTGTTGTTTTGTGAGAACTCAAGTTTGTAGTTACTGTAGATGAATACAAAAAGGTGCTCTCGCAAGTCTAAGAATCAAAACTTTCCTCCAAGGGTGCCTCATTTCTATTGATCAGATATAACAAAATCCCTGCCATAGTGACCCCCATTCCACTTAGACCGATAAATGTACCTGCATTCTTGGCTATCCTCAAGATGGGATCTGTTTGACCTACTTCTATAGAATAAAACAATACCAATCCTGTACCAAACATGATGATTCCTACGACAATTATCCCCATTCCCATTTTCATGTCTCACGTTTTTTTTCCTGACTAATAAATAACAAGAATAACAGTGAGAATCTTTATGAATCCAATAAACTCTCTTAAATTAAGTACCATTCAATATCTCTGTGAATGTAATCCTCTTGCTTTTAGCAATTACAATCTTGTTTTCAATTCCTCTTTTAATTGAGGTATATGCACAAACTAGTTATGATGTAAACATCCCTACAGGAGCTGCAAGCCCTGATGCCCCATATTTCTGGCAAAATGAAAAAGACGGCTCAACTTCTGGAATTATTAAAATTATGATTGGAGATACTATCGTTTGGAAAAATGCAGATACTGCAGCTCATACTGTGACTTCTGGTACTGCATCAGACGGTCCTGATAATTTATTTGATAGCGGATTGTTTGCACCTGGAAAATCATTTTCCTACACGTTTACAGAAACAGGTTATTCCCCCTACTTTTGTTTAGTACATCCCTGGATGGATGGCTCAGTAACTGTAACTACTGGATATTATATTATCCCAAATGTTGGAAAGCAAGCAGGTGATGGGTCTACCTTCTTTGATGTAGAGTATGACTTTAACGGGGTCTTATCAACTGTCGCAATCGATGAACAACAAAAATCAATTACTTTTGAGATAGTTAGTAATATCGTATCTGGAAACAATGATCTAGAACTTCGACTACCTTCAGAACTTCTTGATGGCCCATTTGTTGTTTGGGTAGATGATCAAAAACTTTCAGACTTTGAGCATATTCAAGATGATGGTCTCAATGTATTGTTGGTGCCATTGGATGCTGATTCAAAAATTATTACTATTGTTGGAACATCTATAGTTCCAGAATTTGGCCCAATGACGATGGTAATTTTGACGGTTTCTATTGTAACTATGGTTTTTCTTAGTCAGAGATTTAAAACCCTCACCTAGTATTTTATCTGTAATTTAAAATTATATATATCGAACAAAAAAATTTCATTAAATTAGGTTTTTTATTAAAAAATTTAACTAAAATTTGATCCTATATAGTAATTATATAGAATGAGTAGATAATTGTTAAATATTATAATCACGTAATAACTGAACCTGAATTGAAGAAATTCAATGAAAGGTATGCAACAGTAGCAAGAGGTTGAGAAATTAGCCTAGTTTTGTGTTGTAGAAAGCGCAAAACGAATAATGACAATGGTTGTTAGAATAGCGCCCAGTACCTGTGGCCTGTTCCTTGCATGGTGGCAACACCAAACTGTTGCATTGGTTTTTTCTAAAATGGGATTATTTCAGATTCACATTTATGTATATTTTTTAAAAATTTTTTTTGTTACGGTGGAACAAAATTAATCAAAAGATGTTATCTCTATCTTCTCTATTCATTAGAAGCAATAAAGAAATTAGAGTATCTTATTAATTCCTGAGAAGAGATTCTAAGAAGATTATGTAGTATTTGTTACCTGTTTTAGTAAACCTTTTTCACTTCAGATAAAGTTTTCTTAGAATCAAAAGTACAATTTTTGATTCAAGAATCAAGAATCAAGTTAGCCAAACAAGTCAAAACAATGAATTTCTTTAAAAACATAAAATAGAACAACAAATGAAAAATCAACAATTAAAAAAACTCTAAGAGAAAATTAAAAAAAGAATTCTTGAAAAAATTCTAATATGAGGAAAATTCCAAAAATTAATTACTTTAACTTTATTGTAATCTCCTCACCATTTCCAATGGGTGATGTTATCGTTCGAAGACTTGGATTTTTTCTAAGGTAATCTGAGAATTTTTTCATATCTTGTTTATACTTTTCAGGATACAGCATGTTGTCAGTAATAATCACTCCTCCAATTGATACCATTGGCAAAATCAAATCAAAATATTCTGTGACGTTTTCCTTGTCCGCATCTAATAAAACAAAATCAAAAAAATCTCTGTATTCTTTTTGCAAGTTCAATTCTGTAAGTATAGATTTGGCTAATCCTTCCTTTATGATGATAATGTCTTTTACTCCTGCTTTCTGAAAATTCTCTTTTGCCCTTTTGATTTTGTTGAGATTCTTCTCAATTGTGATGATTTTACCTGATCTCTCTGAGATTGCCTCTGCACACCATAACGTCGAATATCCTACTGACATGCCAACTTCAAGCATGTTTTTTGCATTTTTTAGGCGTAAAATCATGTTAAGCAGTTCTCCTGTTTCTTTGGTAATTGCAAGCATTCTGTCTTCAGGAAGAACTTTTGTCTTCCTTAATTTCTCCAAGGTTGATTGTTCTTCTAATTTCTCAAGTATGCTGGTAATTGAGTCGATCATAAGGTATGTACATCTCTAAAATAATTTAATCATACCTTCAAAATTTGTACAATTATGAAATGTGTTCAATAGCTTATATTTAGCAAAGGAAGTTTTATTCCAGACATGGCAAAAAAAATTGATCTGCTTGATATTGTTCAGAAAATTTTAAAATTGGATTCCAAAATGAGATTTGCCGCAGTAATTGATCCAAAAGGTAACGTCCGAGAGGCAATCATGAAATCTGGAAAAACTAGTCTCGAATCACAAAAAGAGGAGGAGCATTTCTGTAAACAAGTTGCACAGAGAAGATCAATGAGAAAAGAATTTGATAGATCCCTTGGCAAAGTAAGATACGTTCATGTTGAAAGAGAAAAAGTATCTCAAATGGTAATTTACACAAAAAGAAATATTATCTACTTTGCAATGGAGCCTGAGATGTCAATTAACGCAAAAATTAGATTGGTCTCAAAGATAAAGAAAATTACGGTTGACCTTTAGAGAATATTTGAATAATCTGATTTGTTTTTAAACATCATGATATTTCATAAGTACATTAGAGATTCTAAGATGTTTGAGTATGACAAGTATTACAGAGAATGTCAACAACTAAACAAGCCGTTTATCAAGGCAAGGATCAATCCTATGCATGAAAATTATTTTGTCCAAATTGATTTGATGACCTGCAACTATGAACTATCAAAACAAGAACAAAAAGAAATTAAAAAACTAGCCCAAAACCAATTAGGATTTGTAAAATCAACCTCGACATTTAATTTTAATAGATTTAACATTGACAAAGAACTTGCTTGGTTTGATGGAATATCTTCTGAAAATGTTAATAAATTCTGTGAAAGTCTCTATGATTTGACTCAAAAATATCACAACTAAAATCTAATTAAATTTTTTATAATTTTATCAATTTTTTGTAGTTCTTGTTTTCTTTCTTTGATGGTAGTTTCATTCCATGTTTTTGCAAATTCAGACTGTTTATCCATCTTTTCTAATTCTTCAATGTATTTTATCAAATGTATTTTGTAGTCTTGTAGTAAATCTAGATGTTTGTTGTGGTTTTTCTCAGTAGGAGTTACCA
>JAOTZM010000117.1 GCA_029861345.1 Candidatus Nitrosopumilus sp. | reverse complement strand
ATGTGCTCCAGTATCAGTTGTAATCTCCTCAGCAGGAAAAACATTAATGTTTTTGAATTTGGTATGATCATTTTTGTATTCTAATAATTGTGGGTATCCATCCAAGGTGTTATGATTTGTAACAAAAATTGCATCTAAGCCTAAATTGTATGATCGTTCTAATTGATCTCTAATTGAGATATCACAATCATATGGAGGTTCATCAGTACCAACATGAAAATTTGAAAATGAATTATGGCAATGTAATTCTGTCTTTATTGGCATTTCAAAGGAAATTTTCTTCTTTAGATTATAATCCTATTGAAAGCAATTAAAAAGTCATCTGAAAAGATCTTCATTTTCTGGACGAATTAATTTATCTATTTCGTGGTCTTCTGTTTTAAATGTATAGTCACGAATAATTGCTACAGGACATTTCAAGGTCTTTCCCATAATTAGTTCAGCAGCAGAAGAAAGCTCATCAGCAATAGCTATTGCAGTTACACGTAAGATATTTTCAAAAGAATCTAATGTTCCAGCATAATCAAGAATAGGATTTAATCCAGAAATTCCAATTGCACAGTTAGTTTGACCCATTCTAAAAGGGCGACCAAAAGTATCAGAAATAATTACTACAACATTTTTTTTAGTTTGGTTCATGATTTTGTTACGTATTATTTGTGCAGAGATATCGGAATTAATTGGAAGTAAAGTTGCATATCCTTCTTTTACGTTGCTTTCATCAACACCAGCATTTGCGCAGATAAATCCATGATTTGTTTCAACAATCAAAATTCCTTTTTCCATTCTAACGATTCGTTTAGTTTCTGACAAGATTAATTCAATTATTCTAGGATCTTTTTGATACTGAGAACTAATACCTTCAGATAACAATGAAGGTTTTACAGTAGACAAATCAACTATTCTCCCTTCTTGTTTTGAGACAATTTTTTGTGCCACAACAAGAATATCCCCATCATTTAGATCAGTAGATTTTAAGATTAATTCAGAAAGATCATCTGAGGGTTCAATCTCTTTTTCAATATGAAGCGGAATAATTTGCAAGCAAAATATCTCAATTAATGGACTAAAAAATTGTTTATGCAGGAGTAGTAGTTTCTAATTCCAACTTGTAATGTTTGTTAATAATGTCTAGAATTTTTGAAAGGTCTTTTTCTTCCAAAGTCACAGTAGCCAAATCCTTGACTAAATCTTGTGCCCTATAGGCAATTCCCAAACCACAAATATTAAATAATTTTACATCATTTGCGCCATCTACCACACAAACAATGTCTTCTTTCTTCTCAGCCCATTCTGCAATTTTTATTTTTGCAGCATTAGATTTATCTGAATCAACATTGATTTTTACACCATCAAGTTTTCCATCTTTGAAAATTAATTCATTTGAATAGACATGATCCAGTCCCAATTCTTTTTGTAATCGATCCATCATTAAAGTAAAACCTCCGGATACGGCCATGAGTTTCCAACCAGCAGCTTTTAAGACTCTACAAGCTTCCTTGGCACCAGTCATTATGGGCAATTCATCAGCTACTTCTTGACATATTTTCTCATCTAGACCTTTGAGAGCTGCAACCCTGGTTCTAAGTCCATCTTCCCAATTGATTTTTCCTTGAATTCCTTGTCTGGTGATTTCCCAAATCTCTTCTTCTTTCTTGAGTTTTTCTGCAAGAATAGGAAGATACTCTTCATCATACAGAACACCCTCAACATCAAAAATTACTAGCAAATGATTTCTGATTTGCAAAAAAATTGCTAATTATATTAAAGTTGAGACCATGTTGTAGATAAAGTCATGTTCTTAATACTGATCGGTTTGCTCAAGAATACCTTACTGTAGATGGGACTAGGTAATCATCTACTTCCTAGGATTGAAAAATTCAAAATATTAGACTAAAACAAGAATACGGCAAGGTATACAAACAAAAATTAAACAAAGAACAATAGCAACAAATCATCAAATTATCTTGAGAGAGCTTTTGGCATGATTTATTATGACATCCAATATACACAAATTGTTGAAAATTCGAATATTTCACAATGATGAAATTATTCGTGTATATCACTCACCACATGAGGTAATAGTAAAACCCAAGGCTAAAAGAGTCGAGATTTATGGCACTAATGGAGTACTAACCGAGGAATACGATCTAGTTGGGAGAGATTTGTCATGGCTAGAAAATGGGGATACTGATTGTGCCGAGATCATATTGGATTTGAAAGTGATTAAATAGTTTCATCTTACATCATTGATTAGAATATGACTTGTTTGAGAATTCGTCAGCACATAATACAATAGAACAGATTTCATCAGTATAAAAGACAATCAGGAGACAATCCTACGTTAAATTCTTTAAATTAAAATTTAATATTTTTTAGATGAAAACGTTAGTAATAAATCACAGAGCATCAGAGTATTCGATATGGGTGAATTAGAACACAAATATGAAGTCGAAATTAAACAGACAGAGAAAAGACAAAAACTTCCTCAGAATATCAAAGAGGAATTAAAAGCATCAGGAATGATGGATGACAAAGGAAAATTAAAGTTAAAAGGGGTTAGTCCCAAAATGCTCAAAAGAATGAAACAAGAATTTGTAGATTGTCCAGTTTTCAAAGAAGAAATTCAATTCATTCAGTGTTTTGTATGCTCAAACTTCCAAAGCAGAGTGACAGGAAAAGTTCTTTGCAAAGGAGATTCTCTATAACACTCTAAAACATCACAATTATCACGAAAGGCTCATTAGTTAAATTATTTCTTGGAATTCTAGTTTGAGTAAAGAAGACATAGGAATTACAGTTTCAAAAAATAAGGATTTTAGTGAATGGTATACTCAAGTAGTTTTAAAGGCCAAGCTTGCCGATTATGCCCCAGTCAAGGGACTAATAGTTCTAAGACCAGATGGTTATTCTATTTGGGAATCATTAAGAAGTACATTTGATAGGAAATTTGTCAGTAACGGAATTAGAAATGGATTCTTACCAATATTAATTCCAGAGTCATTATTAGGAAAGGAAAAAAAACACTTTGCAGGATTTAATCCAGAAGTTTTTTGGGTAACTCATTCAGGAGAAAATGAAGTCGGAGACAGACTTGCATTAAGACCAACATCAGAAACATTAGCATACACTCTATATTCCAAATGGATCCAAAGTTGGAGAGATTTACCATTAAAGATTAATTTTTGGAATACTGCGCTTAGAGCAGAGATTAAAGGAACAAAACCATTTCTTAGAACATCAGAATTTTTGTGGCAAGAAGGACATACGGTTCATGCAAGCCAAGAAGAAGCAGAAAAAGAAGTTATGAAAATCTTAGAGATTTACAAAAATACTGTTGAAGAAGAATTAGGAATTCCAGTAACAATAGGAAAAAAAAGTGAGAAAGAGAAGTTTGTAGGTGCAGTATATACAACCACCATGGAATCAATAATGCCTGATGGGAAAGCACTTCAAATGGGTACCTCACATTTTTTAGGACAAAATTTTTCAAAGCCATTTGAAGTAAAATTTGCAGATATAGACAATGTAGAACATTTTGCATGGCAAACTTCATGGGGAGTTTCTTGGAGACTAATTGGAGCAATGATTATGACACATGGTGATGATCAAGGTCTTGTTTTACCACCAAAGGTAGCACCAATACAAGTAGTAATTGTACCAATATACAAAAATGATGAGGGAAAAGACAAAATATTGTCCAAAGTAGAGGAAATTAGAAAAAATTTAGAATTAAAAGAGATTAGAGTTCACATAGACGACAGAAGTGAATTATCACCAGGATACAAATTCAATGATTGGGAATTAAAAGGAGTCCCCATACGAATTGAGGTAGGACCTAAAGACATAGAAAAACAAAGCATAGTAATAGCAAAAAGATACAATCGTGAAAAATCAAGTTTAAGTTTTACTGAAATTGGTAAAATTTCTACAATACTAGATGAAATTCAAGAGAGCATGCTTAAAACAGCCAGGGAACAAGCCAAGGCAAACACCAAAAATATTACAGAGTATACAGAATTCAAGTCAAAAATTGAAGAAGGAGGTTTCTTTTGCGCTCCTTGGTGCGGTAAATTAGAATGCGAAGAAAAGATCAAAGAAGAAACAGGCGCAGACATCAGAGTAATTCCATTTGGTAGCGAAAATACAAATAAAAAATGCATGTACTGCCATGAACAAAGTATTTCAATTCCAATTTTTGCAAAAGGATACTAGATATTTTTTAGATAGAGCACAAATCCATTATCTTGTAAGCAGTTTTGTCAATATCTACATCAGATTCTGTTGAAACAAAGAGAACTTTGTCATCCAATAGGAAAGTAAAGGTGACTACTTTTTCTCGTCTTGCAGCAGCATATTTTACAGGTCCAAGATTTTCATCAAAGTCTTGTCTTGTTCTAATTCTCAATACAGCTTCAATGAACATTTTTTTCCGATCTTCTTCATTTTTTAGAGGTTTTACTCCATTGCGAAATGAACCAGCAATTAAATTTCCCATCATATCTAAAAACCCAGCAAAACGGATTTCTGGTTCTTTTAGTAACAATTCACATTTTAGAGAATCATCAGACATGTTTAATAAAGCACAAAGTAGTTGATAAAAACAATCTTCAGATTTTCAAGTTTGAAACTAGGGTCAAATATAATAGTGGAAAATATAGTTTTAGAATATTGACCAGTAATCCACAATTAGAAGAGAAGAAATCTCTTTTAGAACAATTCAGGGAAACAAGAAAGAGAACACTTGAATTAGTTAAAACATTAGAAAAAGATGATTTTGTAGTTCAAACTGCTTTTTTTATGAGTCCACCGAAGTGGCACATTGGCCATGTTAGTTGGATTTATGAAGCAATAATGAGCAAATTAGATAAAAATTATGAGTTTTATTCAAAAGAATTTTCAGACTATCTCAATTCCTATTATCAACAATTTGGAATTCCACATGACAAAGGATTACGGGGTATTATTTCAAGGCCAACGGTTGATCAAATTTTTCAATACTTTAACACAATTAACCAGAGAGTAGAGAAATTTATTGAATCTCAGACTTTGAATAAAGATTCAGCAAGGTTAATCACCATGGGAATCCATCATGAATGTCAACATCAAGAACTTCTTGTATATGATTTACAACATCTCTTGGCAGAACAATACAGGCCTGTTAGAAAAAATGATATTCCCAACGTAAACAATGTTGAGAACAAATCAGTTTTTGTCAAAGGGGGAATGTACACTATGGGATACAATGGAAGAGATTATTGTTATGATAT
>JAOTZM010000116.1 GCA_029861345.1 Candidatus Nitrosopumilus sp. | reverse complement strand
GTGTCTACGAATAGATCACCGCTAAGGGCTCCAGAGGTAAACTAAGCTAAACTGACTCAGGGATGATGTAAGTTTGGAGCTGTAGTGACCCGTAGGTCGCCGGTTCGATTCCGGTCGGCCCCACGTTAGAAATTCTATTTACTTCTCAAGACATTTAGTGCAGAGCCGGTTTTGAACCATTCAAGTTGAGACTTGCTGTATGAGTGATTTAGGAAAATTTCTTCTTTGCTTCCATCATTATGTGAAATAAAACATTTGACTTGTTTGTCTGGCTCTAACTCACTTAAATCTACTAAACTAATTTTATCGTCTTCAAGAATCTTATTGTAATCATCTGGATTTCTAAAGGTTAGTGCCAGAATTCCTTGTTTTTTCAAGTTAGTTTCATGAATTCTAGCTAGACTTTTGGTAATTACTGCAGCACATCCCAAATATCTTGGAGTCATTGCTGCATGTTCTCTACTGCTACCTTCACCATAATTATTATCACCAATAATTACCCATCTGATCTGTTTCTCTTTGTATTGTCTTGCAATTTTTGAAAATGATTCAAGTTGATTGTTTAGAATATTTTTACCTTGATCCACTTCATCATTAAATGCATTAACTGCTCCCAATAGCATATTATCACTGAGATTATCTAAATGTCCTCGTAGGGATAGCCATGCCCCTGCAGGAGAGATATGATCCGTAGTGCATTTGCCCTTTGCCTTTACCATTATAGGAAGTTCTTCAAAGTCGGCTCCATCCCATTTTGGGAACGGTTCTAAGCGTTGTAGTCTTTTACTGTTAGAATCAATTATGACTTCAACATCATTTGAATTTTCAGGAGGGGCAACGAAGATTCCCTCAGGCCTCACAAAACCCTCTTGAGGAACCTCAGGTGCAGGTTTTGGTGGTTCCAGTTTGAATTTTGTCCCATCAGCTGCAATTAGCTCATCTTTTAATGGATTAAAGGAAAGTTTTCCCCCTAAAGATAACGCAATTATCATTTCAGGACTGCCAATAAAGTTCAAAGTACTTCGATGACCATCATTTCTTCCAGGGAAATTTCTGTTAAATGTGGTAACAATTGTGTTTTGTTGATCATTTTCTAATTCAGGTCTGTTCCATTGTCCAATGCAAGGACCACATGCATTTGCTAGAACAGTAGCACCAATGTCTTTAAGAGAATCCATTTGTCCATCTCTTTCTATTGTTCCTCGAATTTGTTCAGACCCAGGAGTTACCAATAATGGAATTTTAGCTTTTACTCCTTTTGCTTTTGCTTGTTCGGCAAGGCTTGCTGCTCTTGACATGTCCTCATAAGATGAATTTGTGCAGCTTCCAATTAATGCAACAGAGATTGGATCAACATAATCATTTGATTTCACATCATCAGCTAGTTCAGAAATGGTTCGTGCTAAATCAGGAGTGTGCGGTCCAACAATATGTGGCTCTAATATTGAAAGATTGATTTCAATTACTTTGTCAAAAAAGTTTTCTGGATGTGTAACAACTTCAGAGTCTGCAACAAGCAATTCTTTATTAATATTTGCTAATTCTGCTATATCACCTCTGTTTGTATATTTCAGATAGGTTTCCATTCTTTTGTCATATGGAAAAATTGAACAGGTTGCACCAATTTCTGCACCCATGTTACATATTGTGGCTTTACCAGTACAGCTGATAGATTCTGTTCCAGTACCAAAGTATTCCACGATAGAGTTTGTTCCACCAGAAACAGTTAGCTCATCAGCAACTTTTAGTATAATATCTTTAGGGGCAGTCCATCCGTTTAGTTCTCCAGTTAATTTAACACCGATTCGTTTAGGATAGAGTAATTCCCAAGGCATTCCAGCCATAGTTTCAGCTGCATCTAGTCCACCTACTCCAACTGCAATCATTCCAAGACCACCAGCGTTTGGAGTATGAGAATCAGTACCAATCATAAGTCCACCAGGAAATGCATAGTTTTCAAGAACTACTTGATGGATAATTCCAGCTCCTGGTTTCCAAAAACCACACCCATATTTTGCAGCAGCTGATTGTAAGAATTTGAAAACTTCACTATTTTCATCAAGGGATACTTTCATATCAACATCGCCTTGAACTTCAGCCCTAATGAGGTGATCACAGTGAACAGTTGTTGGTAAAGATGTTTGTTTTAGTGCAGCTTGCATAAATTGAAGCATTACCATTTGTCCTGTAACATCTTGTAATGCAACTCTGTCAGGCTTGAGAAAGACATAATCTTTTCCACCAGTAAAACTTTTGTCATCAATTTCATTAAGATGGCCAGATAAAATTTTCTCGGTAAGTGTAAGTGGTCGTTCAACTATGTTTCGATATTTTACAATATTTTCTTTTAATTTCAAATAAACACATGAAACAAGTTCAGGAGTAGTATTGGTTTCCACATGTTGTGATAAATTTATCCTGAATTTAATATTTACAATTTAAAAATTAGAAAATTTATTGAAACAGGCATGTAAATTCTTAACAATTATAAGCCAAAAGCAGCTTTCTAATAAAAGGTTGGAGGATTACAAATTTTCTAAAATAAGGTGTGAAAATGGTCAATAAGGGTTTTCCAAAATTTGGCATGTCACAAGCTGGAGCATTTGTTGCTGCTCTTAAAAATTACAACTTACCTGATTTTATACTAGTGTTGGTTGCTAAAGAATGTAAGTCAGATCTTCTTGAAAGAGGGAGAATTGATGATAGATTACAAAGTATGAATGATGACGCTTTAGAATTATTACACAAGGTTTTTGTTGGTTGCAAAGAAGATGATGCAGGAAAATATGCACAATACAGATTCTTTGCATATGTTTCTAGTATGTATCATAAATGTGAAGTACTAGTTAACGAAACAATCCCAGGTTCAACAGGTAAAAATCACAAAATTCCTGTAGCAGTTAAAAACAATGGAATGTATATTGCTGTTGCATACAACAAAGCAACCGGAAATCCTGTTAACAAAAAAGAAACTACCAAATTTTATGAAATGGTAGATGACATTAAGAGAGGAGATCATGGAACAATGCTAAGTGATGCAATTTATGGTTCTTCAGTAGGTTTTAGAGGGGATGCACTAGTAGAACTAGAAACCTTGAGTAAATCAAGAGATGATGATCCGGAAAACAAGTTGGATTTTAAAACGGCAAACTTTGAAAACAACATTTATTCGGTTACAAAGTGCTAATTTGAAAAATTTTACAGGTTTAATTGTGAAGTGTCCATTGTTAGAAACATGGGTTTACCATCAGTTTTTTGAAAATCTTCACCGTACTGTTCGAATTCTAATTGTTCATAGATATGCTTTGTCCAGATATCATGAACTTCTTGCATGAATTTTGCGTGTCCAGAAATTCGCAATAATTCATGGAGTAATTCATGAGATACCGTAGTACAATTTTTTTCTGCAAGAAATAATGTATCATTTGATTCTTTAGGAATGTTCCAAAACACTAATCCAAAATTTTCAGCAGTGTATCCTTCACAAGTACAATCAGTCCACAATGGTCTGAAATAAGTCAGATAGAAATGGTAGATACTTTTTCCTCTTTGTTCATGATCACGGACAAGTATGTGTGTATCCAGTTTTTGAAGAATGCTTCTAGGTTTTGTAACTAATTCATCACATTGAATTTCATAATCTATTCCAAATTTTTCTTTAATCCATACTTTGTAAAACTGGCTCATTTTTTTAATATATTCAAATTCAAATTGTCGTCTTTCACGATCCTCTTCTTTTACAACAAAAATAAAATGTAAAATCATAATAAGAAAAAGGGGTGTGTTTATGTTTGGCCTTCAATGCCCATTAGGGTCAGAGTTGAACGAATTTTTTCAATTTTTCTGATCTTCCAAGTAATGGTTTCTCTAAGTTTCTCAACAGTGTCAGATTCAATCTTGGCCAAAATATCGTATGCACCAAAAGTTCCATGAACTTCCTTAACACCTTCTAAGCCCTTTAGTTGCTGAATTATAGCTTCTTCTGAACCTAATTCACAGTTTATTAGAACATAAGCTGTTGCCATGATTTAATTAAACAAATCGACTATATCAATAAAGCGATTGTAGTTAGTTCTGAGAAATCTTTAAAATTTCATCCCAAATTGGCTTTGGTACAGGCATTACAGACAATCTTGAAATTCTAATTAGTTCCCACTCTTTGAATTTCTTATCTTTTTTCATTTCATCAAGGGTCACAGGACGTTTCAATCTTTTTTTGTATTTCACATCTACAACGATAAATCGTTCGTTGTCTTCCTTGGGATTTGGATATGGTTTTGAAGTAACTTGCATAATCCCTACAGCTTGCCTTTCATCACCTGTATGATAAAACAAAACAAGATCACCGGATTTCATTTCTCTCATATGCTTTAATGCTAAATTATTATGAACCCCGTCCCAGACTGTAGTTTTTTCTTTTTTCAGCTGTTCAAAATTATAGCCTCTTGGTCCACTGGGTTCTTGTTTTGCCAGCCAATAATTTACCATTTCAGTTTTCTGTATCGCTAATGGCTGTTTTATGGTTTTTGAAGATTGGTAATGTTCCCCGGTTCTGACTCGCACAAGATCATTGGTATTTAGCCAAAACCTCCTTTGGGTTTTCTAACCGGGGTTGCCCATAATGTAGCATGCCTGGGTGAATTAGAAATCATTGGCATCATTACGATCGACATCATCCTAATCCGTCTGCATGCCTGCTCTTGGGCGTTTAATCGTAGGTAGACTCCTACTAAAAACCATTGAGGGGATTAAATATTGACTAGATCATTTTAGAAATTAAAAATAAATTTCATTGCAAAATGAAAACAATATGGAAATCAGGAATGTAACTCTGTTTTTTATTGGGATTATTGTTTTGGTTTTAGGAACATTAATCATAATTTTTGATTATCCACAGATTCAGTTTTTTGAGAACAAAGACTTGGAATCTTATTATTTACTTGATGAGGAAAAAAAGACCATTCATCAAAGATTAGTTTTGGAGTTTTCTATCGGAATAGGAATTTTAGGATTGGGATCAGCATTGCTAATTGGCTCGTTTCTAAAGAGACTTGAGAATGGATTCAGACAATGATATTTCAAAACCAACTACCGGAACACGAATCTTATAATTTTCAATAATCTTTGAGTTAACTTTTCCAATCATTCCAATTGAGTTATTGTCTACAATCACAGATGCACAATGTCCTTCTTCAAAGGAAGGATGGGTCGCAGTCTTTGTTTCAATTTTGATGTCAAAACCTGTCTTCAATGCAGATTGTAGAGCAGATTTAATTTCTGTAAAATTTGCATCCTGATGAGCACTGATGCCAGAAAAATTAATTTTTTCAGATATAGGATTTT
>JAOTZM010000115.1 GCA_029861345.1 Candidatus Nitrosopumilus sp. | reverse complement strand
TCAACACCTCCAGAAAAGGCGATTCCAATTTTTCTCTCTTTAACAGTTTCAGAAATAGAATTTTTAATATTTTCAAGTAATTCTTTTATTATCTGATCCATTATCACACCGTAGATTCCATTGTAATGAATCAAACCCTTTAACTATTAATTTAACATTACATGTAAAACAGTATGAGGCTATCTCAAGTAGAAATTAATGAAGAACTAAAGAGCATACCTGGCTGGAGTGTTGTAAATGAGAAACTACACAAAGAATTTGAATTTGATAGTTTCAATCAGGCATTTGGTTTTATGACAAGAGCAGCTATGGAGATTGAGAAAATGAATCATCATCCAGAATGGTTTAACGTATACAACAAGATAACCATCGATTTGATGACTCATGATGCAGGAGGCATCACAAAAAATGATGTCAATCTAGCCAAAATTCTAAATTCTTTGGCATAATTGTATAGAGTAATTTCAGGCACAATCATTACAGAATTTATATTATGATCTAGTCAGATGACTTCACATGGCTTCAAGTCCTACAATTCTAGATTCAGACTTTAGATATATCGACAAAAAAGGAAATTTACTTAGAACCAGGACAGAACTGACAATAGCACAGATGCTTACTTTTCTGCAAGAAGAATACCAATACAATCACAAACTTACACTAAAAAATGGAAACGAGGTCACAGTTGATTTTAAAACAAACAAGGGATTAATCGAGGTAATTGACAATGATGAAGACATTGAAAAATACAAGCAGATCAAAGAGAGTTTCCCTCAAGACAAAGTTATGGCAATAGGCAATGCAAAATATGTCGCACAAATCAAAGAGTTGCAAGATATAGTATTTTATGACAAGGCACCACAGACAGGCTCCATATTTTTAGAGGATGCATCATTCTCATTTGATTATGCGCATATACTTCCACTAGTTGAGAAATGCTCCATACTACATGGCCATACATCTTCTGTAATGGTGGAGCTAGTAGGGCAGATGAAGGATAATCTACTCTTAGATTTTGGAGTAGCAAAAAAAATTATCAAAGAAGTAGTTAACATATTTGATCATAAATTTTTCATAAACAGAAAATATCTAAAGAGAGAAGACGAATCACACTATCTAATTCAGTTTGAGGGTCCCAAAGGAATGTTTGAATTGCAGGTTCCAAAAAATACTACATATCTTTTAGAAGGAGAAGCTACAGTAGAGAATCTCTCAAGTGAAATTATCAATCTATTAGCACCAAAAATGCCGTCAAATGTAGAAGCAGTAGGAGTCTACATCTATGAAGGATACAACAAGGGTTCCCATATCATTTCAAATATTTCAAGATAGTAAAAAAATGGACCCTAAAATATCAGAGAAAGCATGGAATCCAGATCTAGAGCAACAGGTATTAAAAAAATGGGAGGAGACTAATCTTTATGATTTTGTTCTTGCTGAGAAAAATTATACAATAGATACTCCACCACCTTATCCGTCTGGCCGTCCGTGGCACATTGGTGCAGCATCTCATTATTCACAAATTGACATGATTGCAAGAACTGCAAGAATGACTGGAAAAAATGTCTATTTTCCAATTGGTATCGACAGAAACGGTCTACCAGTGGAGCTGTATACTGAGAAAAAACACAACATAAGAATGCGTGAGACTGAGCGAGGGGAATTTTTGAATCTATGCAAGGAAGCATTGGATGACTTGGAATCTGAAATGATTCAGATAATGAAGAGTTTAGGGATTAGTGGCGGAATCAAAGATCACTACAGGACAGATTCAGAGGAATACAGGGCACTGACGCAGTCTACCTTTATTGAATTGTGGAAGAAAGGGCAGATTTACCTTGCAAACAGACCCAACAACTATGACTGGGTCTCAGGAACAACAATAGCTGATGCTGAAATCACATACCTTGATCTTCCAACAAAACTAGTCTACATGAAGTTTGGCGTAAAGGATTCTGAACGGAAAATAATCATTGCAAGTACAAGACCTGAGCTTCTCTGTGCATGTAAGACAATAATAGTGAATGAGGAAGATGAGAGATATGCTGATCTTGTCGGGAAAAAAATACTAGTTCCAATTTTTGATAATGAAGTTGAAATCAGGACACATCACTCTGCACAAAAAGAGTTTGGTTCAGGTGCAGTAATGGTTTGTAGTTATGGTGATCAAAACGATGTTGCATTGTTTCGTGAATTAAAACTGGAAGAGATTGTTGCAATAGGTCTGGATGGAAAAATGACAGAAGCTGCAGGAGAATATGCAGGACTCAAACCAAAACAAGCAAGGGCAAAAATAATCGAGGATCTAGAGCAAAACAACTTTGTTGAGAAAATAGAAGAGATATCACACAGGACTCCTGTTTCTGAACGAAGCAAGAATCCAATTGAGATAATTCCAATGGAAGAGTACTATCTCAAGCAAATGGATTCAGTTGAGAAAATAAAAGGACTAGGAAAAGAGATTACGTTTCATCCAGAGATGCACAAGCAAATTTTAATGAACTGGCTTGACTCCATATCAATTGACTGGCCAATATCTCGAAGAAGATACTATGGAACTGAAATTCCAATCTGGTATTGTAAAAAATGCTCTGAACCCCACGTCCCAGAACCTGGGAAATATTATCGTCCATGGAAAGAAGAGTCTCCAATTAGTAACTGCAGCAAATGCAATGGCACTGAATTTGTTGGGGAGGAGAGAACCTTTGATACCTGGATGGACTCTAGTATATCACCACTATTTGTAACAAAGTTCCAAAAAGATGAGGAGTTTTTCAAAAAGACATATCCTACAGGTATAAGACCTCAGGCAAAAGACATTGTCAGGACTTGGTTATACTACACCTTACTGAGATGCGAGCAGCTAACAGGCAAAAAGCCGTGGTCTGAGGCATGGATTATGGGGTATGGTCTTGATGAAAAAGGAATGAAGATGAGCAAGAGTAAGGGAAACGCACTTGATCCACTTCCAGTAATTGAGAGAATTGGGGCTGACACATTTAGGTTCTGGAGTGCAAGTGAGGCGAATCATGGATATGACTTTAGGTGTTCTGAGCAAAAGATGGACTCTACAAAAAAATTCCTAAGTAAATTATGGAATGTTTCAAGGTTTTTGTCAAGCTTTCCTCTAGTAGAGTCAGCCACACCAACTGATACTGACAAGTGGATATTATCTGAGCTTGACAAGCTAATATCAGAATGTCACAAGGGATATGAGAAGTACAACTTTTTTGTTCCAGCAATTGCCATTAGAGAGTTTACCTGGAATCTTTTTGCTGCAAACTATATTGAGATGGTAAAGGCAAGGGCATATGGAATTGGTTTTTCTGATGAGGAAAAAAATGCAGCAATATTTACTCTACACAAGGTACTCTCAACCATTCTAAAATTATTAGCACCTATCACTCCATTTATCACAGAACATCTTTGGCAGACATTATACTCTAATGAGAGCATCCACAAACAGAGACAAGCGCAACCAGAGTCTCCAGAAGACTATACATCATTTACAAAAGAGATCACAGAGTTTAACTCCAAGGTCTGGAATGAAAAGAAAAGCAAAGGGTTGTCACTAAAAGATACCATTGCAATAGATATTCCAGAAAAACTATCTGTATTTTCAAAAGACTTTGCATCAATGCATAATTTATCATAACTGTGCAGAATGAAAAAAAGTTAATTGTAAAAAGATAGAAAAAAAAGAAGTGATCTTCTACTTTCTCAATTTCATTGCCATTTTAGCTGCAATTGCCCATGAGAACAAGGTAAATCCAATAGGAAATACTCCACTTGTGAGTATTTGTGGTACTTGTTCTAAGGCTACAGTTCCTGAGCTGTACATTGCTGCAACTACGGGTAAGGCAACCAGTCCTATTACTCCGAGTTTTGTTTTTGTGTTCTCAGAGACTTTTTCTTGTATGTTGTATGTACTCATGTTTATTCAAATTGTATAGTATCTCAGAAGTACTTAGAGTGGATCTAACTTTTTCATGGTTTTTTATTCAGAAGATGAATTGAATTACTCATAGAATGGTTCAGTTTCTGAACTGATGTGCCTAATTTTTCAATGATGAAAGAATCTTCAACATAGAGATTGTAATAGTTTTTCAAGATTTTGTTGAATTTTTAAAAGAATCTTTTTTTTTAAATTTTAGGTGTTTAATCAAATGCCAATCCAATATTGATCAGTTTTAAAGCAGTATTTGATGTTGCACAGATTGGAGAGTCATCTGAGTATTTGAAAAGCAATTCATATCCTTTTTTACAATAATCCTCATCAGATACATCTACTTCAGGATTGACATTAATTTTAATATCATCTACTTGCAAAACTGAATCTATTTCTGCACCGATAAATACGGCTGCATTAAATTCCCCTGTTTCTTCTGGAATCCACGACAGGCTGACATTAAGGGTTTGATTTGGGTTTAGTATACCTGTCATCCATTTGGCAGGTTGAACTGGAACATTATCCTTATTTGTTATCTCTACCATATACACAAAATCATTTTTGTAATCATTGGAGTTTGTAATGTCTGCTACAACTTGCAGAATTTGATTGGATTTAATCTCATCAAACTTTTGGCCAAACGAGTTGATCACATTAATGTTATCTAGATGTATTTTGTCTTTATCTGAGAATGATATTTTGGTAGGCTTGGCTATGTTATCCTCATTTACAGTTGATACAATATTTGATGTTTCATTCAGATAATCCCAATCCACATTGATGTCAGAATTATTTTCATATCCTTTTACTGCTTCTAATATTCCGTCTTTTAGTTCTAACTCAAGTCTGTTTATTGTATCTAGTTTTTCTTTGAGTATTTTTTCTTTAATAGCATCATTTGTCTTTCTTATTTCTAAAATCTGTTTGGTTACATCCTCTTTTGTGATATTTCCAATCTTGTATTCATTGATAATCTCTTGCATTTTCTGTTTTGCCAGTAAATCCTCATTTTCAAGATTCTCATTGTATTTTGACTCTAATGTTTTCTTTTTGATATCATTTTCTTCGTTAATTCTTAGAATTTCTTGATTTATTTGATATATTTTGTCCTCGTATACCTTTAGTTTGTCATTATTCAGAATGTAGTCAATAAGAGTATGATTCTCTGCAGTGTTATTGTCTATCATTTCTTTTGCAACTGATTCTAAAACACATCGGTATTCTGATGTTGCAATGTCATAAACTACCTGATATCCTTCCTTACATTCTGTTCCTGGATTTGTTTTAACCTTGGAAATAGGTAATACATCATCTGAAATGACAATTCCCTTGACTCCGTCACTTATCCATTTTTTAGCAGTATTTTCATCAATACATGAATGACTTCCTGATGTTAC
>JAOTZM010000030.1 GCA_029861345.1 Candidatus Nitrosopumilus sp. | reverse complement strand
TCCAATCTGGATTGGAATACATGAAAGAGGATTCTGGTCCTACTATTGACTGTCCTTGAAGATGAAAAATAACACCAAAAATCAAGATAACCACACCTGTTATGATTAATGGTTTTCCTCCATTCATAAAGAGTCTATTTGTCTTCTATTAAAAAGGGTAAACAGAACTGATTGACTAAATCAGTCAGTTCAAAAAAATACGACAAATCGTCAGAGCATTCAGAATATTCTAAATTCTCTTGGGAAGATATCCGAGATCTATCCTGGATATTCTCAGATAAGGATTATTAATCCATTAGGATTAATTTCCTTTCTCAAGACATCACGATTGAATACTATTGGATAATGAGTCACCTTGTACAATCATAACTAGTCAATTCCTCAAGAAATATCTAGGATATCTTTTTTTGCTATTAAACAATTTCAATTTTCCTTTCTTGCCAAAAATAATCAAAGCTACTATAGGTAGACATTCTGCCACATTTTGGGCATTTCCATATATTTTCAAAAAGTTCTGATTTTTCTTTGGCTTTGATAAATTCTATTTTTGTATTAACTGACTGTATGGGTGAGTCATGAATTGCATTGCAACTCTTACATTTTACAACAGCTGTCATCTTAAATGACACTTTTGAAATAGGCACAAAATAAGAGGAATCAAAATAATTTCACTAATGGACTAGAAATCAGAGCAAACTGCTTTATCAAAAATGAGTAAAAATTGATAATTTGACCAAATCATTTTTCGATTTGGTCTTTAATGATTTTCTTATGAATAAATAAAATGTCTAGTTGGGATAGTATCAATGAGTCAAGTGGTCCTAACTATCTGGGCCTGATCTTATTTGGGGTATCTGCCTCTCTCGCAATTGTTTTATTTCTAATATTTCATCCTCAAATCGAGGCAATCAACAAGGAATCTTCCATTTTGATTAATATCATGTTCATACCTGTCATGGCAGTAGGATTTCTTTATGGTGTTAGGATTACAGAACGAGCAGTAAAACCTTCAGAAATTCGCAGTCCCATTAAAAGATCAATTGTAAAAATATTCTTATTCTTTTTTGTAATTGGTGGCATGTTTAGCTCTGTCAACTTTGCCATAAATGGAGGTAGTGTGATGCCTCAAGTTACAATTTTAGAAAATGGGCTTTTGCCTTGGTTAACTGAATTTATCACAGCAAATGGCGGTGCAACTTTTCTAATACTTACTAGCATTACATTGATGGCAGCAGCAACAAAAAGAATTGTTGGAATGAACTATGGATTTTTAAATAGAATGGTAGCGTTTATTGGAACATTTGTTTTCTTTACAATGCTTGTTTTAAGTTTTACAAAATCCGATCCCACATCATCAGGTGTTTTTTTGTATACCTTTTATCAAGCAGGAATTGTTGGCGGTGCACTTTATGCAATGAACAGACTAACAAAAAATCAAAACATGTTAGAAGACTATGCCAATGGTTTTTAACCACTATTCGTCCAGGTCTACATAAATTCCTGAAATTTTATTGTTGATTCTATCCCAGTATTTCTCACAGCCGTCTGTTTTGAAATCATTTTCCTTGCATTCATTGAAATGAGCAGTATTGTCTCTTGATATGTTGTCTGCAAAAAGGACATCGCTACCAATTGCTAATGCTATAAGGGCAATTGATGCAAGACTTGCTGAAACCACAATCATGGCATATCCTACCTTTGCACGATTATGAGGCTCTTTCATTTACGGGAAATCCATGATTCTAGAATTTAATCTTTTCAAGATTAGATTTTGCGATCAAATTGATGGTATTAGAGTGTTTTTTGGGAAAAAAAGAAATGAAAGTACTCAAAAATACCTTCAATGAGCATTCAAATTCTTCAGTATGAGTTTCTTGGGCCTATTCCTCTTGATGAATGGGGGCCTCCCATGGAAAAATTGGTGTATTTGATCTTGTCCCGAGACAAGGACAAATTCAACATAATCTATGTCGGTGATTGTGAAAAGACTGAAGAGATATCTTTTTTTATTCAACACACACGTTTCAAATGCTGGGTCCAGAAATCGGGTTCAGAAAAATCATTATATCTTGCGATACTGCCTATGTTTGAAAAAAGTAATAATCAAAGACAAAATGTACTCAATAAGATAAAAACTCGTTACAAACCCCCTTGTAACTTAGAGGATATTTCTGAAGTAAAACCTGATTATATAGTACGAAATTCAGATGAAACAAATCTAGAATCAGGTACATTTTCTTGTGCATGTTGCGGGGCTGAAATGAAACCTGAAAAAATTCTTGAAAAATCAACAGTCTTTCGTTGCACTAGTTGTGGATTAAGTGATACTAAGCTTAATTCTTGACTTTGTTCTGAACATCAAATAATTGCAAAGTTAACAAATCGATTGCTTTTTTCAAATGCTGAAATTCATTGATAGAATGCATTTGACCTTCCACCAGAGTTCTCATAATTTTAATTGAATTTTTTTGATAATCATCTGATGCAACAATTTCCATTGCATTTAATTTTGATAATAGATTGTCTAATTCTTTAATCATTTCATCTGAAGGTTTATGTTTATCCATAAGTTATCTGAAAAGATTTTGATATATGAATCGTTACAACAGTTCTTCATCAATTTCTTGGATTGGATCCACGTATTGTTGACATGTACAAGTTGGGATTTGACATTTTCCTGCCTTGAAAATTGAGTTGCTATCCTCACTTAGAATATGTACTTCATCTGTATGGTGACACCTCTTGCAATTCATATAAAAAACAAATTCCTCCAATATCTAAGACAAAAATTAAGGAATTAAAACTCCTCTAGCTTCAATTTCAGAATTTTTTAATTTTTTGAGTACTTCATTTGCACTTTCTAAGGGAAATGTCTGAGAAATAACTTCTATATTTTCTTCAGCACATATCTTGATGACCTGCTCCATGTCTTTTGTTGAACCAATCAAAGTCCCTCTTATTGTCTTTTCTTCAAATGCAATAAATGCAGGTTTTTCTCCAACTGTGGCAATCACAATTAATCCTCCCTTCTTTACTGATTTTATTGCAGTATCAGTAACAATATCTGCTGGCGCAAAGACTATTGCAGCATCTAGCATACCGTGCTTTTCTTTTAATTTGTTTAGAAATCTTTCTTGATTTTCAGAAAAGGTCATTGTATCTGCTGCACCTAATCTTTTTGCAACATCAAGATGGTTTTGAGTTCTAGAAAATGCTATCACATCACAATTTTCTACCTTTGCAAATTGTACAGCCATATGGCCCACTCCTCCAATTCCAAAAATTCCTATTTTCTTATGTAATTTTGGTTCTGCAGCTTTGACTGCTTTGTATGCTGTGATTCCGGCACAAAATAATGGTGCCGCATATTCTGGCTTCATATTTTCTGGAACCTTTGTTGCAAAATCTTCTGTTACTGTAATAAATTCAGTATATCCTCCTTTGAAAGACTCTCCTGTAATTTTAGATGACTCACAGAGATATTCTTTTCCTTCTTTACAATATTGGCATTCCTTGCATGCCTCAAGAAGTGGTGTAATTCCTGCTCTATCTCCAACCTTGAACTTAGTTACATTTTCTCCAATCTGAACAATTTTTCCTACTACTTCATGACCTGGAACCGTTGGAAGAGTTGGTGGAATCCCTATATCTTTCCAATCTCCTTCAATTCCATGAAGTTGTGAGTGACAGACTCCACAGGCCTCTATTTTTAGTAAAACCTCATTTGGTCTTTGGATTTCATGTCTATCTATTTCTGTAAGTTTCAGTGGTTTTGTTTCAATTGGAGCACACTCAGAAAGTACCATGGCCCGCATTTTTTCCATAATTTCAAAATTAAACTCTGAAATTTTAAGATTTGCTCATTAGAAAAATAAAGGACTAATGTTGTATCATATTATGGCTGAAATTACAAATGAAGATAAGGAAAGGGTAAAACTATTACAACTTGTCTCTAAATCTAAAAATGAGTTCAAAAACCTCTCTGTAGCACAATTAAAACGATTACAAGAATTAGTTGAAAAAAAAGATTACAGCCATGACAAAAAAGCCCACAAATCAAAAGTGAAATTACTTGGAAAAATCAATGTTAGAATTTATGAATTAGAAGAGAGAAGAGGAATATGGGACTAATAACACCAATTAAGTACAAATATTCTAACGAATTTAATTAATTGTGGTGGAAAATAATCTCATTAATGAAACAAGTCCGTATTTACTTCAACATGCACACAATCCTGTTCAATGGTATGGATGGAATGATGAAGCATTAAAAAAAGCAAAAGATGAAAACAAGCCTATTTTTCTAAGTATCGGATATAGCTCCTGTCATTGGTGTCATGTAATGGCACACGAATCATTTGAAAATGAAGAAGTTGCTAAATTTATGAATGAGAATTTTGTAAACATAAAGGTAGACAGAGAAGAAAGACCTGACATTGATGATGTATATCAAAAAGTATGTCAGATAGCAACTGGTCAAGGTGGTTGGCCATTAAGCATATTTCTTACTCCCGATCAAAAACCGTTCTATGTTGGAACTTATTTTCCTGTTCTGGATTCCTATGGTCGTCTTGGGTTTGGGAGTATTTGTAGACAACTCTCTCAAGCATGGAAAGAAAAACCAAAAGATATAGAAAAATCTGCTGAGAATTTTCTTGACGCATTACATAAAACAGAAACTCTCAAAGTTCCATCAAAATTAGAACGAGCCATCCTTGATGAAGCTGCTATGAATTTGTTTCAATTAGGTGATTCCGCATATGGTGGATTTGGATCTGCCCCTAAATTCCCTAATGCTGCTAATGTATCTTTTTTGTTTCGTTATGCTAATCTTTCAGGACTCTCTAAATTCAATGAATTCGCACTCAAAACTCTAAATAAAATGGCAAAAGGTGGAATCTTTGATCAAATTGGAGGGGGTTTTCATAGATATTCTACTGATGCAAGATGGTTAGTTCCTCATTTTGAAAAAATGCTCTATGATAATGCTTTGATTCCTGTAAGTTATGCAGAAGCCTATCAAATTACAAAAGATCCGTTCTATCTTGATGTACTGCAAAAAACGCTTGATTTTATTTTACGTGAAATGACTTCCTCCAAAGGCAGCTTTTATTCTGCATATGATGCAGATTCTGAAGGAATAGAAGGTAAATTCTACGTTTGGAAGAAAAATGAGATTAAAGAAATTCTTGGTAATGATGCTGATCTCTTTTGTCTTTATTTTGATGTAACTGATGGGGGAAATTGGGAAGGAAACAACATTCTTTGTAATAATCTAAATATCTCAACTGTTGCGTTTAATTTTGGAATTTCTGAGGAGAAAGTTCGAGAGATCCTAAAATCATGCTCAGAAAAATTATTAAGAGTTCGTTCAACTAGAGTACCTCCTGGGGTAGATGATAAAATTCTAGTTTCATGGAATTCTTTAATGATTACTGCATTTGCAAAAGGTTATCGTGTAACAAATGATCCAAAATATCTAATTGCGGCAAAAACCTGTGTTGCATTCATTGAAAAAAATCTTTATGTGAATGGAAAACTATTGCGGACTTACAAAAATGGAACTGCAAAAATTGATGGATATCTTGAGGATTATTCCTATTTTGTAAATGCGTTACTGGATGTCTTTGAGATAGAGCCTGAACTAAACTATCTTAAACTATCTTTAAAGCTTGGACATCATTTAGTAGATCACTTTTGGGATTCTGAAAACAATAGTTTTTTTATGACTTCCGATAATCACGAAAAACTAATCATTCGGCCAAAAAATAATTATGATTTATCTTTGCCATCAGGAAATTCTGTTTCTGCCTTTGCAATGCTTAGGCTGTATCATATGTCTCAGGAACAAAAATTCCTTGATATTGCCACAAAAATCATGGAATCTCAGGCACAAATAGCTGCAGAAAATCCATTTGGATTTGGGCATCTCCTTAACACCATTTCTATCTATTTGGAAAAACCTGTAGAAATTACCATTATAAACACAGAAAATTATGAAATCTGTAAATCCCTTTTTTCAAATTATCTACCTAATTCCTTTATGGTTGCAATTCAAAATTCAAGTCAATTGGAAAATCTATCGAAATACCCTTTCTTTACTGGAAAAATTTTTCAAGATAAAACTTCAGTTTTTATCTGCAAGGATTTTACCTGTTCCTTGCCATTACATACAATTGATGAAATAAATTCATATCTTTAGATTTTTTTCAAATTTATGTTAATCATATTTCCAACTTGAGGCCTTCCCATATTGTCATACCTTGATTTTGGCATTGCTATTGTGATTTGTGTCTGTTGATATGTTTTGATATTGACCGTTGGTTGGGCTTGTAATATTGCTTCAAGTAATGGCATTACCTGTTCTTTAGTTTCTGAATCAAGCTTTTTTGAAACATTTTCTATGATCATCTGTTTTTGTGATATTGGTTCAGTTGAGACATTTTCGATTAATGTCAATTGAATCATTTGACCATTATCTACTATCTGTGTAATTTTAAATTCATTGGTTGCTGACAATATTTTGTTAGATTTTCTTGATGATTTATCTTTAACGTATTGAGAAATAGAATGCAACTACAGCTGTTGCCATTGCTGAGGCTACTCCTAACCCAAAAATAATCTTACTTCCATCTATCTTCATGATTCTTATTTCTTACAAATGGAATTAAACTGTAACTGATTTTTCATATTATCGGCACTACTTTAATGATATTCACTAGATGAGTATTTTAATGAAAAATTCGCTATTTTTTATTGCAAATAAACCCATCTACATTCATACTTTTTTTCATAATATGAATCTGTAAAACAGTAGATTAAGAAAATGTCTAATTGGATAATCTCTTCAATTAAAAATATTAAACTATGAATTTTTTTCTTTCGAATCTTGCTCAGTCTTATTTTCTAATTTCTTTTCGTCCTTTTGCAGCCTAGGGGGTTCCAGTATAGATTTTTTGATGAGGGCCGCCCTTTCTTTTATTATCTGGTTGAATTCTCGCATATCCTCCAAACTGGGTGTTTGTTGCTGGTTTTGATATGCCTGTAAAAATCCTGAGTATACACAGCCAGTAATGATTCCAAATGCTGTATCTGGAACAGATTTTACCTCTGGCACAAAATTTTCAGCAATCTGTCTATATGCTTCTGATTCGTTAATGTAGTAGTCAATTAAACTATCTATAAATTCCTTATTTTCCTTTGATATTGCCATGATTTTTTCTAATTTTCCTAGTTTATTTAACTGTCTTTGATAAATCGTTTATCTATTCATAAATTATTTCCTAAATGTTGTGGAAATTAGAATTAGATGATGATTATTTTCGTATATATGATTCCAAAAAATTGATTGCAGGATATTTTGATCCTGATTATGGCAAAATTTACCCAAAAGAAAATTATGAAGACACAATTTCATTAATGCTAAAAAATCATGAAAAAATTTTAGGTGGACAAATTATGGTTCCTCTGGTCAAGTTTAGATTATTTGACACCGATTTGAATACTTCTATTTCTGAAGTGGAACAAAATGTAATTCGAGTAAAAGGACATTTAGAAAAATGGAAAAATTTCTTGTCTCAAACTAAACGTCATGTTCATTCTGTTAGAATATCTCATACTGATCAAGATATGTTGACAATTACTTTTCAAGTAATATTTTCAAAACCTATTGCTCTTGAAAAAACAAAGCTAATGGGAGAACTTTTCCCTACTTTAGATTTGTTACAAAAGTCTAGTTTGTTATGAGATTGCCTGAATATCTTACAACTCCGATATATGCAGAGAATGCACCTCCAAGCAAAACAAGTGTCCCAACTGGAAATTCTGGAACAGCTGCATATTCTTCGGACTCTGCAATCAAAGTGTACTTGTTAATGCCACTGGTTTGGCTTTTATCAGGTATTGGTACTAAAAAGAATGCATTGTCTTCTGCTCTCAGGTAATCTGGTTCTGGATGAATCCTGGTTACTACTGCTACTTTTCCTTCTTTGTCATAAAGTGTGGCAGTAATGGCCATGGTATTGGCCGTAATATCTCCTCTGTTGATAACAGTTCCAGATATCGACAAATTATTGTGACTGTCTCTCGACAATTCTGATTTAGTAATTTCTATGACTTGATTTTTTGGAGGGCTGATCTTATAATCTAATTCCAATGAATATGATTTAATTTTTTTTGCTTCATTATTTGTTAAAACTAGATCGAATGGACCCTTCATTCCAGGCATGATTGTGTTTACCAATGAGTTTGTCTCTTTTGTTGCAATCATTTGCATATTTTCATCAAGTAAAGTCACTAGGACATTGATTTGGGTTAATGGCGCATCTAAATTATTTTTAATTTCACCAACAATGTGAAATGTCCCGTCATCTCCAATGTATTTTTGATCATTTTGGATATACGCTTCTCCAAATGCTAATGGTATCATTCCTGCAAAAATAATTATGATTATGAAAATTTTTTCCACAAGTCACTTAGCTCATATTCTTTAAAGAAGTTTATGTTTACTATCTATTGCTTTTCAAAGATTGAATTAGAATGGATGAAAATTTTTACAATTAAGGAAGATGCTCTACCTTCCAATTTTTGGCTTCATTGACACAGTTAAACCAATCTATTTCAATTCTCTCTGAATCAAATTCCCCTGATTCGTTTCTAAAATCATTATCGCATTCACTTTTCATATTCTCTGATACCTGAATAACTTTTTGTGTCAGACCACTTTGTGGTGCTTCAAACTTTTCGGGTTCTTCATAATTTTTTACACCAGTTTTAGCTGAATAGAATTCAACTAATCCTAACATCTCATACTCCAAAGCTTCTTGAAATTGTGTATCTGATCTTATTTTTGCTGATTTGTCTCCAGTTTTTATCCATTCTATGAACTGTGAGTCACTTTCTAACTGAGTTTCTGATGAGATCTTTAACAATTCAACTGAACTCTTGAATAATTCAGGTGGTGTTACTTTATCATATCTGGAAATAATTCCTTTGAATTCTTTCAAATGTTCTTCATAGAATTCTAACAATTCTTCTTTTGAGATATCTTCTTCTTCCCATCTTGTTTTTTCAGAATAGAATTTTGTTTGTAACTGTTTGACATCTTCTTGAATTTGCTCTAACTCTTTCCCAAATTGTAAGCCTTGTTGTTTGGTTTGTTCAACTGAATAATTGTATGCAGCAATTGATCCAATGATTACAATAGCTATTGCAACAATAATGATATTTTGTATTTTCTTTTTTTTCAAAGATCATCTATATAATTTCCATCTTCGTCCAATTTTAATTCGATTGTGAATTCAGTACCACTGATAAATGATTCATTGCGAGTTGTTCGAACTCTAGCAATTACAAGCTCGTATGGCCAAATCTCAACTACTATTGACCCTACTTTAACGGTAGGTGTGTCTGTTAATATCATATCTTCACGCTTAACCCCCAGTTTTTCTAGCATGTGAAGAGTGTGATCTACCAGTGGCTGAGGATTATTGTTATTGAGTATCCAAACAGTCCCTTCATAATCAATTTTTTGCAATTTGAAACAACCCTGATTATCTCATATAACAATTATTCGGGACTAATCACATTTAGTGTCATTGTGCTTACAACTCGAGAGAGTTTTCTAATTATCGCAATTGCTTTTTCAAACCCTTCTTGATTTTTTGCTTGGATTTCTGCAATTACGTCATATGCTCCAAAAGTAAGATATGCGTTACTAACATCTTGCATCTGTTTTAACTCATCCACAATGTATTCTTCGGCACCAAGATCACAATTTAACAAAATGAACCCCTTACGCATTACTTTTCCTTAAAATAATTAATACATATCAGGCCTTTAAGTTTTACAGTTATTACCATCTACTACGTCCGCCGTAGCTATTTCTGCTGCCTTTATCGGCGTATCTTTTTCTACCGCCTCTGTCATCTCTTGAATCTCTACCTCTATCAGTTCTTCCATAACCACCTCTGGAGTAGTTAGACCTTGATTGGCCGCCGTATCTTCTTGATGGAGTTTGTCTTTTTAGAGGGTCTGGAATTGAAATTTCGATTCCCATCTCTTGATTCAAATCTTTGAGGGGAACTTTGATTTGACGTTTGATAAGATTCCAATCTCCGACAGATGAATACGAAACAAATGTTATTGCTTGACCTTTTGCTCCTGCCCTGGCTGTTCTTCCAATTCTGTGAAAGTAGGCCAATTCTTGATTTGGAACATCATAGTTGATTACCAGTTCTACTCTTGGAACATCTATGCCTCTAGATGCTACATCTGTTGCAACAAGAATGTCTGCTTTACCACTTCGGAATTTGCCCATTGATTGTTCCCTTCTGTGTTGGGACATGTCACCTTCTATTGCTACTGCATTAAATTTCTCTTGATGAAGGAATTTTGCAACATCTCTGGTTCTATACTTTGTTGAGCAAAATACAATAGATTGACCCTTTATTGGTTTGACAAAATCAATTAGATACTTGAACTTGTCTCTGTCTTTAATCACCAAATATGATTGATCTATTCCTTCTCCACTCAAATCATCTGCATCCAATAGAAACTGCTTTGGGTTCTTTAGATATTCTTCAGAAAGTCTTAGGATTTCGGTTGGCATTGTTGCTGAAAACAATGACATCACTCTATCTTCAGGTGCCAGGTCTAAAATAAACTGAATATCGTCAATAAATCCCATATCCAACATTGTATCTGCTTCATCTAGAACAATATGGGTAACATCTCTAAGTTCTATTGAACCTCTTTTGAGGTGGTCTATCAGTCTACCTGGGGTTGCTACAACAATTTCTACCCCCCTTTCAAGAGCATCTAACTGAAGCCCCATGCCTTGACCTCCATAAACTGTTGCTACTCGGATTCTTGCATGTTTTCCAAATTTCTTTATTTCATCAGTAATCTGCATGGCAAGCTCTCTTGTAGGTGCCATAATTAGTCCTTGAATTCCTTTTTTAGGTTGAATTTCTTGTAACATTGATAATGCAAAAGCTGCAGTCTTGCCAGAACCTGTATGAGCTTGTCCTACAACATCTCTTCCTGTAAGTAATACTGGAATTACTGCTTCTTGTATTGGAAATGCTTCATCAAACCCAAGCTCGCGAACTCCTTTTAGTAACTCTTCACTTAATCCTAATTCTTCAAATTTTGTCATTTTATTTTCTTCTCTTAAGCAATAACGAAAAAGCTCATTGCTTGCTCGTCATTATTCCGATGTTTACAATCACGATTTAGGTCTAATAAACGCTTGTTATTTTTTACATATCTAACTGAGCATCAATGACTTTTTTGAAGCTATCAAATGGTTGTGCTCCTTTTAGCTCAACATATCCAATTTGATCATTTCCTACAAAAAATCCCGGCGTTCCTGAAACTCCATAATCTCTTCCATCATCTAGATCTTTTCTGATTTCATCAATATGTTTTCCGTTGGTAAGACAGGAGGCAAATGTCTCTTCTTCTAATTGGATTTCATTGGCATATTGGGTAAACAGAGATAGTGCATCAGCCGTTTCTTGCTTACTCCATTCATTTTGCTTCTCAAATAATACATCGTGCATTTCTCTGAATTTGTCTTGCTCATTTGCACATTCTGCTGCCACTGAAGCAGGCAGAGCGTTAGGATGAATACTTTGAATTGGAAAATCCCTAAACACCAATTTCACTTTTCCCTGGTCTATGTATTCCTCAAGAATTAATGGAAGAGTCTGAACGTAAAATCTTGCACAGAAAGGACATTGAAAATCTGAAAATTCAATTATGGTGATTGGAGCATCTGGGCTACCAATCACTGGATCATTATCTACTGAAATTTTTGCTGGAAGTTTGGGTTGCCCTGTGGGTAATTGATTTTGTAACACTTTTAGCTCTAATTTGGCAATCGCCTCTTCAAGATCTTTTTCAGAAATCTGATTTGAATTTAGATTTGATGTATATGATCCGGCAAAAAACGCAGCAATACCCACTAATACAATTAATCCTATGATTAATCCGTTAAATGTTGATTTTTTTACAGCTATCTTTTCATTATTATTTTGATTCAATTCAGAATCCTCAGAACTCATTTGAATTTGTTTTCAGGTATAGGCTAATTATTCGTATTGCCAAATCTTATCCTAATGGTTCATTAATTTAGAAAAAGATAATGACAGGGTTTAGTTAAAAAGTTTCAATCCTAAAAATACATTTAATTTTCAAAAAACCAGATTATCTTTCTTATATTATGATGCTAATTATCGGTAAATCCAAGTACTCTAAACATTTACTTTGACATAACATTTCGCCATCTTGCGTGTAATCATTTGAATTTGTAGCGAAGCAATGCAAGTACATGATCATATTTTGCCAATTTTTCTACAAGTTTGGGGTTGGTTATAAATTCAATTTTGGATGAAGTATTTTCTGCCATCTCTATCATTTTTGTTATTTTTTTACTCATCGGAGATGCATGATAGTAATTTGCTGAGACCAGTAGAGTATCAACTGCACCAACTTCAAGTGCTTTTTGAATCTCCGAATTCTTTTCTGTAACAAGATTCTCTTTTACAAGTTTTTCAAATTTTGCGATTATCTCAAGTACGTATTTTTTTCTGTGATCATACAAATTTTTTATGATTTTTCTATTTACATCATTAGTAGCTGTGTCAAATGATATGTCATCAATAAAGCGACATTTCTTTTTCAATTCGGAGTTTAATTCGTCATGAAATTCTGTTTTTGCAATTCCTACACCCCCAAGAAATAAAATTTCTACATCGTTTGAATCAAGGTTGCTTACTTTTTTTGCAATTTTTTTGAAAAATCCTTGAATGAATGTATGTCTTGCCCTCAAGAATCGTTTCTGACTTTGTCCTCCTTTTTTGTGTCTACCCTGTAAGTTAATACTAAGTCTTTCTTCTGCAAGTATCTTATCTCCCTGAAGGTATCGTATGTGAGCAGATTTGTGATCAAGGATTACTAGAATTGTGTGATAATTAGCTTTCAAAATGTCATAAAATGGTTTAAGATACGGTTTTTTCCCTACCAAATAGACATAGGGAAGTTTTTTTGATATTGCGATATCTTTGAGTATGACTTTTCTATTTGATTGCCAGCCAAAAATGCAGTATGTGTTGATAAATTGTTTTTTGGGATTTGTAGCCTTACTTAATTTTGCAATTCTTTTTTCTATTGCAGATTCTATTTTTTCAGTTGCCTCGTCTCTTTTCGTTTCCCTAAGGAGATACACTGTTTCTAAATTTTTGTCATGTGGATAATATACCGATACACATGCAGATTTTTGCGACTCTAACTCTAACGTGAATCGATTAATTGAATACCACTCTGAGGGATTGATTTCAGAGGAATTGAATTTTTTTAGTGCCATAAATTTTGATTCACCACAAATTAATCATTCAACGATGTACCTAAAGATTACCTTATCCAGATTTAGATTGTGACAATATTGAGTACAGAAACTTTAAGGTCTTGTATCCCGATCAACACGAATTTTATACTGGCAAAGACGGAATAGGTTGCAAAAGTCAGATGTCTTTGAGTTTTGGCAGTGTGGTTTGTAGGGTTTTAATTATAATGATAGAAGCCAATGGCGGGATCTGAACCCACGACCTTTCGCTTACAAGGCGAATGCTCTAGCCAGGCTGAGCTACATTGGCACGAAATAAAATAAAATTTTTGAAGGTTTAAAGTGTTACCAGCAATTTACATAAATTATTCTCTCTCTTTTCAAAATATTTGAATTCACCGTCAATTTATAATGATGCCCTTTTTTGATACATTTTATGAGATACATCGAGCCAAATAGGGCTAAAGTTTTGATGATAATGTTTTTTGCAACAGGTGCACTTGGAATGATTATTGGAATAGTTGTTGCTCCTTCTTCCTCTACGATGATTATCACTTTTATGGGTGTTATCAATTTTGGATTGGGTGCATTTTTTGTGTATGTATTTTTGACGCAGGCCCAAAAGGTACCTGATAAAAGAAAGAAAAAAAGAAAAGACAATTAAATATTTGTTACAAAATGCATTGCATAAGATAGGTCAATTCCTTTTTTTATCATAAATGTATTTGAACAAAAATCAAACCAATGACATCATGACTCTTAGTTGTTATATCCTGAAAATACAATGTTGATTATACAAGAAGGCCAACCTGCTCCAAACTTTCAACTAAAGGCAAACGATGATAGTTCAATCTCTCTTGATTCATTTAAAAACAAAAAGAATGTGGTTCTTTGTTTTTATCCCAAGAATCATCTGTTTGGATGCCCTTCAAAAAAAGTTTTCAAGATGGCTCAAAGTATTATCTCTTCATATCAAACCATTCTATCAACTGACTCTATCCTTTTTACAATTTCTGTAGATACTGTTGAAGATCAAGCACAATTTGTCAAAGAATACGATATCCCTTATCTTCATCTTGGTGATACTGTAAAAGATACTTGCAAAAAATATGCCGGATTGAATTTTGTAGGATTGCCAAAGCGTTCTACATTTATCATTGATAAAAAAGGAATCATCAGAAAGGTTTTTCGAGACATTGATGTTGAAAATCACGGTTTACAGATTACTAATTTTTTAAAACAACTATGAAAAATACCCTCTCAATTAAAGTATAAATAATAACTTTCTTTCATCAATTCAGAAATGCTAGACTTTGTGGCCAAGAAATTGTTTCTTACTAAAGGTAAGGGAGTTCACGAAGATAGATTGACCAGTTTTGAATATGCTCTAAGAGATGCTGGAATAGCAGGAACCAATCTCGTGTTGATTTCAAGTATCTTTCCACCTAATGCTAAATTGATTTCTAGAAAGGAAGGTCTCAAAATAATCAACCCTGGACAGATTTTATTTACAATTTATTCAAAAAATCAAACAAATGAGCCACACAGAGTGTGTTCTGCATCTGTAGGTGTAGCACAACCAAAAGATAAGAGCAGATATGGGTATCTTTCTGAATACGAATCTTTTGGTCAAAACAAAACACAGGCAGGGGACTATGCTGAAGACATTGCAGCACAAATGCTAGCATCATCTTTGGGTATTCCATTTGATGTGGATAAAAACTGGGATGAAAAAAGACAACAATGGTCAATTTCAGGCCAAATCTATAACACCCGTAACA
>JAOTZM010000113.1 GCA_029861345.1 Candidatus Nitrosopumilus sp. | reverse complement strand
TACCTGGAGAATATTTCAGATGTTACCTGTATTGAACAAAGAATGTATTCAGACAAACTTAGGGTTGCAGGAACTAGCGATTTGATTGCACAATACAACGGAGAACTATCAATTATTGATTACAAAACAAAAAGAAAACCCCAGAGAGATGAATACATGTATGAATATTATTTACAAACTACCTGTTATGCTCAAATGTTTCAAGAAGTAACAGGCAAAAAAATCAACCAAGTGGTGATTTTAGTTAGCAGTGAAAAAAACACTAGACAGGAATTTATCAAAACATGTGATGATTATATCAAACCCGTGAATGAAAGGATTGAACAATACTATTTGAACCATCTATCCTAATGAATTGCAGACTAGTTCAAATTCTGTAAATCAAGTATTTCTGGAAATTGAGAAGAAGATTGGGTTTATTTGTCTCGTTTAATTCAATTATTATTAGTGAATCTGCAGGTTATAGTAATTGTACTATCTTTGGTAATAATTGGATCATTTGCCTCCCCTGCTTTTGCACAACAGTTTGCAGAGCCCAATTATGAAATACGTGGTGGAGAAGTTTTGGGTTTTGAGATAGATTCAGAAAATAAATCTCTAATAATTTCATTAGATGTTAGAGCCAGAGGAGAACTAGTCATAACGTTACCAAGAAATTTGATTGATGCAAAAATCGGTTCTGAAGATAGTAGTTTTAAAATCCTTGTCAGTGGGCTAAACCTCAATTTCTTTGATGAAACCGCAACATCATCTGATAGAACAGTTATAATTCCATTTAGCAGATCTGACTATGAAGTAATAATAACGGGAACACAGGTTTTCTCGCAAATATCTACCGTGCAAACTAAGACACAAACAATAGATGAAATGATAGATGCAGAATTAAGATCACAAATACCTGAAGGTAATGCAAAACTGTTGATATTTTCTAATACTGAATGGTCAGGTGCACTTCAATCTTCCAGCTTTGATTACACCGAAATAGATGGTAAAAGTAACGAGAGTGTTATCTTTGAATGCAATCCATCTCTTGGCAGTGAAGGAATTTTTGGCGCAAAAATTCTAAAAACAACACAAGATGGTTACTTGACAATTGCTGTAATTCAGAATCAAAGAATTCTGTCCCAAGGATCAACGACAACTCCATTTGGTGAAATTCTCATAAATGGTAACTGTGATTCTAGTTTTGAAACTGGTCCTGGAGGATGTCTTATTGCTACTGCCACATTTGGTTCAGAACTAGCACCACAAGTACAACAACTACGAGAACTCAGAGACAACCATTTACTACAAACAGAATCAGGAAAATCATTTATGAAATCATTCAATAATTTCTATTATTCATTTAGTCCATACGTTGCAGATTATGAACGTGAGAATCCTATATTCAAAGAAATGGTTAGACTTTCAATTACTCCCATGATTTCATCTCTCTCGATTCTAAATTATATTGATATAGATTCAGAAGCTAAAGTGTTAGGTTATGGAATTAGTTTGATTTTATTGAATGTGGGTATGTATGTTGGAATTCCAGTTTTTGCAATAATGAAATTGAGAAAAATAAATCCGTAACTATTACCAATCCTGATAACCGTACCTTAATTCTACTTTTCATGTATTTAATGGAGTGATAATTCAATATTAAATGAAAACCATGAAAACTATCTCAATGTAATCTATCTGGTACAACCACATTTGACATAAACCACTTTGAATTCTCCATCTATTTTTACATTATGTGACATTGGTTTTTGACAATGCTGACACTCTACAAATCCGTGATATTCCTCAACTTTAATTATCTTGTATTTCCATGATTTTGTCTGTTCATCCCAGTATACAGAATTAATTTCATCTGGACCTTTCATACTTTGAATGAATTTGGTAATTTTTCAATATTTGCTTATATTGTTTTTCATAATATTCAATTACCCATAAAACCACTCATTAACTGAAATTTTTCCTGTGCGACATTTAGATAATTTTTTTACACCTAATTCATAGAATTTTGAATTAATTTGTGTCTAAAAGATTGAGATTAGTTCAGAAATGGTTAGATAGCTGGTTTAATTCAAAAAAAATTATGGCTGAAAAGGAACTTAGTGTCGGAATTCAAGCAGGATATTTGTCTGACAAGGGCAAAGGAATTGCCAGACTAGATGTTAATTCTATGGACCATCTTGGTTTGTCACCAGGAGACATTATAGAAATACAAGGTAAAAGAAGAACATACTCAAAATGTCTACCACGTTTAGAAAAAGACTATGATGAAGGAGTCCTCAATATTGATGGATTAATTCGAAAAAATGCAGGCGTAGAAATAGGAAACAGAATCTACATAAAGAAAATTTTGACTTTAGAAGCTGAAAAAATAGTAATTGCACCCTTAGAAATAATGCCTCTAGTTGAGGAAAATGACCTTAAAGAAACATTCGTTGGTGTTCCTTTTATTAAAGGAAACAATATTGTGTTTGAAAATTTGAATGAATTTTCATTTTTTAGAGTCATTGAAACTATACCATCAACTAATGTAGTAATTGCCACTCCAAAAACAGTATTCCAGATTGAAGATTATTTTTTCATAAAGGATGAACCTACTTCAGATGACACTGAAGAAAGATATGATGATGAAGAAATTACTCTGGAAGAATTTCAACAAATGAAAGCAGATTTTTAAAAAAATGCTAAATTATTAATTATTTCCAATTAATTGCTATTCTTTTATTGTAAATAGATGAAAATTTAGATCATTCTTAAATATCATTTTAACGTAACTAGAATAACGAGAAGCCGTTGTTCTGCGTAGTAGAATGATTGGTTCGGAAAACAATTCATGTTATCGTCGTGTTCCTAGATCTGTGTGTTTTCCAAGCATTTCTCGTTGTTTTAATTAATTTTAGTAAGATATAGTGAAATTATCTGAAAACAATTCGCTGTCTAATACCAATTCCATACAAGATTATGTCAATGATTCATCAATTAATAAAGTAAAAGAGGAAATTTTGACAAAACAAAATGTGATTCAGCTGTAATTCCAGCTGATATTGTAGCTGATTTGATTTCAAATGATGATATAGAATGGGTTGATGATGAAAGTTATGAACCTGAAAGTGAATTATAGAGAAACATCAAATATTTTTTTTATTTTTTAAATCTCTTTCTATAATTTTATCCAGAGCAGTATCCGGGAGTTTAGAATATAATTCATCAATTTTCTTTGTTGAAGATATTGTTCGATTTACAATGATATTCACTATATCAAATAATGTACTTGCTGTTTTTTCATCATCCTGTAAATCCATATGTAATGGGTGAACTGCGTTATCTCCAATTACTCGTACAATATCTAATGCTTTTTTTATTTTTTCATCTAATTCTTTCTGTACTAATTTACCAATCTTTTGATTTATAGTACCAGATCCAGGTTCAATTTGATCTAAAATTTTTTCAATTACTAATCTTAACAAAGCACATGAAGCGGGTGGAGAGAAAAATAACACTTTTCTTGCTTGCTCAAATAATGGTTTGATTTCACTTGGAATATCTTCATGAGGTAGAGGTGCAGAACTTTCAAATGGATAAACCATTTTCTTCTCTGCCCAAATGGATTTATCATGGCACCTATTGCAAGATGCTATTCCAAAGTCTTCCACAATATGGCGTGTTACTGGTTCGTTGATAATACCCTAATGTTGTTGACTTTGATGATAGCAGTGAGGACAGACGAACCCATCTTTTTGAAATTCGGGTAAATCTTTTGAATTTATCTCAGTCAATTAATATGAAATTAATCTATTTCTTTAATAATATTCTTCTAAAGTCTTACGACCATCACATGTTTTCCTGCCTAAACCGGGGGGATACCATTTTTACTCTTTGTCGATAAACTCGTTTACACTTTACTTTGTAAGAAATATAACAAAAAAAGAGAAAAATGTTTTGTCTAAAGTCTTGGCATAATGCTGAGTCTTGATCTTGCAGAAACTGCAATTATTGAGATAATTGCTACTGCTAGAATCATGGCTGCAATTGTACCAAATTCAGGAACTACATTAAAGTAGATTATCTCTCCTGTGGGTCCTGTCCAGTTTGCCTGATCGTCAGGTAGTCCAAATCCTAGTAACGTCACTTCAATGTCTACTGAGTCATCAGATGCCAATGGTGCCGTACTGTGCATGCCATTTCCTTCGTGTTCATGAGCTCCCATAAAGGAAAGAATTTCTTTACCATTTTGGGTAGCGACAATGTCATAATTGGCATGTTGTATTAGTCCGCCACTACTCGAATCTCGGAATTTCAAATCAATTAACATTGATTCATTAGCAGTTGGATTGATAGATGTTATCTCTACTCGTACTTTTCCATCAGAGGACATTCCAGTAACAGTAGTTTCTATTGTGGATGGAGCGCTTACTACCAGTTTAGCGGTAGGTTCTGCACCTGCTTCTTGTACTATGATTAATCCTTGCATCCAAGGATGTACCATACAAAAGTAAGGAATCTCACCTACTGCAACCGGAGAATATTCAAACAAACCTCCTGCCATTATTAGTCCTGTATCAAATTCACCACTTGGGCCATCTGATGCAGTTCCTGCTGTGAATGTATGGGCTGCAGTGTCAGTGTTTGACATGATTACCAAGCCTCCCACATCAACTGTTGCAGTACTTGGAATGTAACACCCATCTGTGGTTTCTTCACATCCTGGAGCGCCAGAACCTGCTGTTGGTACAATTGTGACATCTGCATTTTCTGCAAATATTGGTGGAGCACCCAACATAATGGCAGTTACAAAAATTGCCACTAATGGAAATGCTACACTAGTCTGTTTTTTCATTGATCAAAAATTTATGTGTAAAGATAAAAAAGTTGTTATGTGTAATTGAATTATCTAATCATGATCCGCTAAAATACTACCGTGTCTAAAAATTCAGTATCCTGAAATTAATGTACATTCCATGGAACAAACATCTGCAATATTGGCATTAAAAAATTTTCCACATACTTTGCAATTTTTTTCCATGTTTTGTATTATTGTAATTTTGTTTTAAACCCTTTGAAAATTAGTTCACTCTAATTAGTTGCAACTAATTAGAACCAGCTAATTACGTAAAGCTAACTAACTTTTGATTAACTATGGGAATTACAATGCTTGAACTTTAAGGAAACAATCGATGATGAATTAGTCAAAGAAAAATTCAATGCAATTATCATTGAAGATAGTTTTCATTCATGGGATTAAATTCATTCATTCCATATTGATTGTGTCTTGAGCCATGCAATCAAATCTCTATACAACTTACTTTTTTGCATGTTCAAGACTCCAATTTCAAGGTTAATTGATGACTTTACTGTTTTTGTATAGTTTTCATATTTGGCAAAAATTATCTTATCTAGATGCATCTCATTTTGCATCTCTTTTTTTGCCAACTCTTCAGATTCAGTCATGGCAAAACTTGCAAATAACACTCCATCAACCCAATACGCATTAGCTGATTCTAATGAAGACATCATCCCTATGAGATCATCTAGGCTCAACTTGACCATATCTCGAACATAAATTCGAT
>JAOTZM010000112.1 GCA_029861345.1 Candidatus Nitrosopumilus sp. | reverse complement strand
TGGAGTAATTCCTGCCATGATGCCATCATTGTATGCACCAATATTGTACCAGCCAATATCATCAGGCATTATGACAATAATATTTGGTTGATCATTACCTGTAGCTGCAAAAGCAGTATTTGGATTATCTGTAACTGTTTGAGAGGCGGACTTCGTTATGGTTTGAGAATTTACAGACATTTCTGAACATAATTTGTCGCCACAAACACCTGAACCTGAACCATATTGAGGAGTAGGTGTGCCTTCAGATTTTAGTGCATTAGCTTCTTGAATAAAATCAAATGGTAAAACAGGGGCAATACCGATTGACAAAATTAAAGGGATCATAGAAAATAACAACACATGATTTTTCAAATTAGCAACCACAAATCATAAGAATTGACTTACTATATTTAAGGAATTATTAGTTTAGAAACCTAATGTACATTACAAAAATTGCAATATTTGGAATGCTTATAGTAGGAATAATATTTTTGATAACAGTTTTTTCAATTTATTCGACTCAAGAAAAAATTATCGTGTTTGAATGTTCACCAAAATTCTGGAAAAATAATTTAGATTTATGGAAAGTAGTAGATGTAGATTATAACAGTGACTTTGATAAGACATTTGGTAAAGATTACTTTGAACCAGATATTACTTTAGAGGATGCAATCAAAAAAGAAGGAGTAGGAATGAACCATCTAGCGAGTTCTGGTACTGCAGCATATCTTAGTTCACTGCTTGATCCTGAAATTGATGAAGAAACAGTTAGAACAGCAGTTAATTTTGGATATGTACATCAGATTGATAATTATCTTGCTAATTGTAATGAAATAGAAAGAAAAGTTCCAAATCTAATGTTTGGTTAATTTTCAAATTTGTTATTCTAGAGTTGCAAAGATTGTTTTAAAATCATTTTTCATACTAATTACTAACCAGTCATTTTGCTCTGCCTCTTCTAAGGCTTCAGTATTTGTGTAATGGTATTCACGTAATTCATCATCATGATTAACCATACACCCAAAATGATTCTCATGGAATTGGATTAATTCTAGCATTTCAATATCCCCTCCAGAATTTCCACAGGCAAAAATAGGTATTTTTCCAATGAATTTTTGAATATTCGATGGTTTTTCTGCTCCATCATTAAATGAACCCAGAATTGGTTGACGGATTACCACTGGACCATTTTCAGTTAAATCATAAACAAATTCTGGATGGGTGCCTATGACATTTTCAGGATCAATATTGTATGCTTCTCCAGAAATAGATCTCATCAAACCTTGAAATCCTGCTGAAACAATGTATACTTTGAAATTATTTTCTTGAAGATATGAAACCAATTCAACCATCGGTAAAAAAGTTAATTCTTTTAGTGCAACATTGTATCTAACATGCTTTGTGTTATCAAGGAAATCTTTAGATTTTTGTAGATATTCTGCTTGAGTAATTCCTGGATATGCAGGAAGTAAAATTTCAACGAGGCCTAAAATTTCATCTAGATCTTCATTTGACATAGAATCTTTTTTTTCTAAAATTTCAGAGTACGGACTCTGAGATGCTAAACTAGGATCATTTTCTAATTGTTCATATAGATACTCTAGATGAAATGCAAATGGTATGTAGAGCGGTTGTTCTATCCACAATGTTCCATCATTGTCAAATGTTGCAATTCTATCTTCAGGGAAGACAAATGATAGTGAGGAAGAATCAGTTACTAGATCAACAAATTCAATAATTTTTTCTTTAGAATTACCATCATTCCAAGATGGTAATGAGTCAAAATCAGAAGATGGGAATTCATTCATTGTTGATTTATCAAAAGAGTTTTCATCTAATATTATTCCCCATCCACGCTCAACAAGTTTTTCTGCAGTAAAAGGAGTCACACACGCAATTTTATTTTTAGTGCTTTCAATCCAAACCTTCTCAATACAAATTTGATCATATTCTAATTCTGCTTGAGCATCTGAGAAATTGTTCATAGTCAAGAAAGAAGTGAAAAGTGGAATCATTGCTAAAAGCAATACAATTTTTTTCATTGTAAGTACATTAAATTTAGACAATAAGCAAAGAAAGTTGTCAGAGAATTTAAGTGAACAGAACAGAAAAATCAAAGAATAACTATGTTTTCAGATTTGATTTAACCAGATTCTATCTAAAAACGCTTCCAGACAATACCTTGCTCTTTGCTCTTTTGATAAACCATGACAAAGTAAATGATATCAAATACGAATATTGCAACAAACAGAAACTGCATAAGAACAGAGTCCTGTATGCCTGGTCTGTATAGATAAAAGGCCGTACTACTCAGCCCAGTTCCCAATAGCTTGAATAATGCAATGTAGATTGATTGGCCCCTGAGATCATTTCGTCCAAGAAGCATTGTCACAAACAATACTGACATCATAAGGTTCTGTCCAAATGCAGCATACATGCCAATGGAATCATCTAATTCCTCACCAACTGCCAAAATCATTACTAATGCAGTACCCAAGCCCAATACAAATACGGGATAAAATGTTCTAGAAGAAAATTGAGGGAATTCTTTCTTGCCGTATTTTAAGAGATGATAAACTATGACAACATCCAATGAGAACCAGACATAATTTATGTAAATTTGCGGAGAAGAATGTGGAGTAACAAATGCAAAGATTGCTTCCCAGGAAATATTTGCACATAATGCTGCAAAAGGCATTCCAAAAGTTTTGTCTTTAAAACCACGTCTAATCATTAGAAGGTACGTAGCAGACCAAAACAGTCCTCCTACAATCATTACTTCATTAAACAATTCTGATTTTTCTCTGAGAGTACCTTATGACTGTATTGCTGTATTTTCCATCATTCTAAATTTTTCCTTTATACCTTGTTAATTCATGCTTTTTGCAAGACAATTTTTTTAATTCAATTTGATTTTATGTTCACAATTGAAAATAACCTCATTGGTTTTTAACTCAAAATAGAGATTGGTTGTCATGGCTCACATGCAAACAACTCCTGAAGGAGTTCCAGTAATCGTTCTAAAGGAAGGATCAAAACAATCACGAGGTAAAGATGCCCAAAGAAATAACATTCATGCTGCAAAGTTAATTGCAGAGATAATTCAAACAAGCCTGGGTCCACGTGGGATGGACAAGATGTTAGTAGATTCTATTGGAGATATTACAATTACAAATGATGGTGCAACAATTCTAAAAGAAATTGATGTTCAACATCCAGCAGCTAAAATGATGGTAGAAGTAGCAAAAGCTACTGACAGCGAAGTAGGTGATGGAACCACATCATCTGTTGTTTTGGCAGGGGCATTACTTGAAAAAGCTGAATCATTAATTGATGATGAGATCCATTCAGTGATTATTGCAGATGGCTACAAAAAGGCCTCAAGAAAAGCAATAGGATTCCTAAGCGAAATTGCAATCAAAATTGATCCAAAAAATAAAGAAATGTTGGAAAAAATTGCTCATACTTCTATGCAAACAAAGTTAGTATCAATTGAGGCAACTGATCTTGCCAAATTAGCAGTAGATGCAGTATTAGCTATTATGGAAGAGAAGAACGATTCATTCAAAGTAAATCTGGATAACATAAAGATTGAAAAAAAGACGGGGGGTGCAATTTCAGATAGTGAGCTAGTTAGTGGAATAATTCTAGATAAAGAAATAGTTCATAGTGGCATGCCAAGAAAGATTGAAGATGCAAAAATTGCATTGGTTAGCGAAGCACTTGAGATTAAAAAAACAGAGTTTGAAGCAAAATTAAACATCTCTAGTCCTAGTCAGATCAAGTCATTCATGGAAGAGGAGAGTCAATTACTCAAAGAGATGGTAAATAAAGTAAAATCAACTGACGCCAATGTCGTGTTATGTCAAAAGGGAATTGACGATATTATTCAGCATTACATGAGCAAAGAGGGAATATTAGCAGTAAGGCGTATCAAAGAAAGTGACATGTCAAAATTAGCAAAATCAACTGGCGGAAGAATAGTTGGCAGGGTCAATGATCTGAGTAATACTGATTTAGGTTCTGCACAAAATGTAGAAGAAAAAAGAGTCGAAGAAGACAACTGGGTCTTTATTGAGGGATGTAAAAACCCAAAAGCCATCAGTATTCTAATTCGAGGTGGTTCTCAAAGAGTAATCGATGAAGCAGATAGATCAATGCATGATGCACTAATGGTAGTCAAAGATGTAATTGAAAAGCCTGAAATTGTCTATGGTGGAGGTGCTCCAGAAGCATTTGTTGCACTAAAACTACGAGATTGGGCAAAATCACTTTCAGGTAGAGAACAACTAGCAGTTGAAAAGTTTGCAGATGCGCTAGAATCAATCCCACTTGCACTGGCAAGAAATGCAGGAATGAACCCCATCGATTCTATTACTCAGTTACGAGCAAAACAAAACAATGGTGAGCGTTTTACGGGAGTAGATGTCATTAATGGAATAATTACAGATTTTGAAAAACTTGGTGTCATAGAGCCTCTTAAAGTAAAAGAGCAAATAATAAAATCAGCTACAGAAACTGCAAACATGATACTAAGAATCGACAATGTTATTGCTGTTTCTCGCTCAGGACCATCTGAGCCACCTCAAGGGATGCCACCAGGTGGCGGAATGGGAATGTACTAAAAACAATCTCAAGTAATTTTTTTTATTTTATTATTGTCACTGGAATTTTTGATTTAATAACAACGTAATTGGCAGTACTGCCCAAAAATAATTCATGCTCTGAATCGGGACCTCGAGAACCAATTACGATCATATCCACTTGATGACCTTCAGCAAAAGTGACAATTGTCTTTCCAACATTATTACTAACTTTAGTTATTCCTCTAAATGATACGTTTGCCTTTTGTGTTATTGCTTCAGCTTCTTTGATGATTTCTTTGCTCTTTAGTTTAGCTTGATTTCTTAGAGTGACGGAAGCTTTTACAAACATTGGTGGAGAGTTTATGTTCAAACCAATAATAGATGAACCTGATTGATTTGCAACAGCTGCTGCAAATTTCATACCTCTAAGAGAGTTCTTTGAACCATCTAGTGGGACCAAAATTTTATTTAATGTATTACTTCCCAATGTAAATTAGCTGACTTTACTATTATTTAGAAAATTGGTTTAAACTCAGAGATGATAACAAAAATGGCATTTCATCGAGAATGTTATAAAAGAGAATTTTATATGAAAATAACCAACAATGCAATTAAAAGTAAAAATTCTAAATATTGAATCAGGTGGCAAACCTGTCGTATTTTTGAGTGATGAAGATGCTGACGAATTAAACATCACAGCTTCTGAACGTGTAACAGTTCAAGCAAAAAAGAAGATTACTGCCATAATCAACATATCTGCCACCATTGAGAAGGGATTTCTAGGTGCAACAGAAGAAGTAAGAAAGAGTCTGGTTCTAAAACAAAATTCTAGGGTAAATGTAGATATTGCGCCATTTCCAAAGTCACTTCAATTTATTCGAAACAAACTTTCAGGAAAAAAATTATTGTATCCAGAGATATATGAAATTGTTCAGGATTTAGTTGATGGAAATCTCAGTGAAAATGAAATTTCAGCATTTGTGACTGCCTTACATATCGACAAAATAGATCTAGATGAGGCAACAAGT
>JAOTZM010000029.1 GCA_029861345.1 Candidatus Nitrosopumilus sp. | reverse complement strand
GCTCTAAATAATAAGTAATGTCAACTCTTCAGATAATCATTTTAAAGGCAGTTAAAGAATCAAAAACGTGCAAATTGGAGATTATGTCAGAGCAGGAAAGATAGCTGCAGAAGTTAGGGAAATGGTCAGAGCAAAAGATTGGGTTGGAAAAACAGTTTATGATATTTGTGAAGAAGTTGAAAGAGAGATAAAAAAAAGAGGGGCAAATTGTGCTTTTCCAGTAAACACAAGTATTAATGAAATTGCAGCTCACTATACTGCAGAACCAAATGATCCAATTACAATCAAAGATACAGACTTAGTAAAAATTGATCTTGGTGCGCAGATTAATGGATACATTGCAGATACTGCAGTAACTGTTTGTTATGATGCCCAATATGATGCATTGGTCCAATCTGCCGAAGAAGCACTAGGTAATGCAATGTCTATGATAAAAGCAGGGGTTAAGGCAAGTGACATTGGGCGTACTATTGAGACTACGATTAAACAAATGGGATTTAAACCAATTGCAAATCTTAGCGGACATTCATTGGAACAGTATACAATCCATGCCGGAAAATCTATTCCGAATATTTGGTCAATTGGAGGTTTTTCACTTTCAGAAAATTCTGCTTATGCGTGTGAGCCCTTTGTGACAACTGAGCAAGGAGGAGGTTTTGTTAGAAATGGACAAATAAAAAATATTTTTGCATTAAACTCAAGGAAGAAAATAAAAAATGAAGAAGCTGACAGATTGCTTGATTTTATTTGGGAGAATTTTAACATGTTACCATTTGCGTTAAGATGGATCACAAAAGAATGGGAAGAAAAGAAAGCAAGGGAGCTACTAGAAATTTTAATTAAGAAAAAAGCAATACAAGCATATCCTATTCTTATTGAAGTAAACGAGCAAAGAGTTGCTCAAGCAGAACACACGTTTATCCCAGTAGAAGAGGGAGTAACTGTAACAACAAGGATTTGATAAAAATTTCAACACATTATTAAAAAGTTTGAGAAAAGAACGAAAATACAAATAAGTAATTTGTAAAGACGAGGAATAACAACATATGGTTACTCTTTTAATGTATAATGTTCAGCAAAGTAATTTGAAATTTATTGTTCGATAGTTTCTCCAAAGATTTTTTCGATGCTTGTCATTCCATCACATGAAGTACATTTTGATGATTCAGCAAATAAAACATCACCTTGGATAAATTTTCTTTTTCTTAGCATTTCACATTTCTTACATTTTTCAATAGTATATACAGTGATGATTTTTTTCTTAGAAAACACTATTGAGGCACCCCAACAGTATTGCCCACACCGATGACTAATACTGATTGACCTTCGTTGGTGTTTTCTCGAATCATCTCATAAACTTGTGAACGTGCATCGTCGGCTTGATCAGCAATTTCTTTTGTCATCAGTGCTATTGCTTCCTTAATGGATTGTTTAATCACTATAGAAAAGACTTGAATGTGATTGTTTGTTGCAATTGCTTCAATTTGAAATCGTTCTGTTCCAATTCCACCAATAGCTGCACCAAAACCTTGTGCAATAGATGCGGAATCTTCACCTTCCATTTTTAATGCAGCATCAATCATTATTATGGCATCAAGTTTGTTATTAGAAACGATTGTTTCTAATGCATCACCAGGCCTTCCTACGGTAGAATTTGGCCCTTCTGCTTTTAAAAGAAATAATTTTCTATTCTCAAATTCAGTTTTTGCAAGAACAGTTTGAAAAGCAACGGTTTCTTTATCAACATTCAACATCATTTTTCCGACAACCATTGGACCAATTCCATCTCCAACAGGCTGTCCTGCTTTAAATGCAGGAATTGCCTCCTTCATTGCCTCAGCTTGCTCCATTATAAAAGGAAGAATCATCTGCAGAGGTAAAATTAGGGGATAGTTATTTTGTTTTTTTGCAGTTAAGAACATGTGATTAATTATTTTATAAATCATCTGTAATGAGGAAGCAATTTCAAGCAAAGTCTGGACTTTAGATAAATCCAAATCACTGATTTCTGGAGAAAGTGACTTTACATGTTCCCTTGTATAATCTTCTCTTGATCTAACTGTATGCCTTACTTTGTCAACTATACCATTTGGATCCATGTCAACTGGCATGATTGTAAAGTAATCTAAAAATCGGTCGATTTTTTTTATAGGATCATATTTAGGTTCCAGATTTTTTTTAATGTAGTCTATTAGTTCGTTTCTAGATTCTTCTCTAAAACCATCTAATTTTTTGATACCTTTTTTGATTTCTCCAGAAGTAACGAATAATTGAATTCGTTGTCCATAAAATACAAAGAGGAAAATTGGAAGAATCCAGATTAGCATCATTAATGGGTTTGTATCATCACTCATTCCAAACAGCTGATCAAGATCAATATTTGTAAAATTCACTTAAATCAGCGATTGTCAGAACTAAATTAAATCATTCGTCCATCTTTGAATACCAATATTTATGTAAAAAATTGTAAAAAACGTGTATGACAAGGAAAAATAATGGCGAGTGCTTTTATTATAGTTCAAATACAAAAAAAGCCGAATATGCCACAAACAAAACCCATTGTAAGCGTAGAAAATGTTGTAGCCTCAGCAGACGTAATGCAGAAAATGGATTTAAATGAAATCACCAGGACATTTCCAGATGTGGAATATCATCCAGATCAATTTCCAGGCCTAGTTTTTAGATTAAAGAGTCCAAAAACTGCAACATTAATTTTCACTTCAGGTAAAATGGTATGCACTGGTTCTAAATCTGAAGAGATGGCAAGAAAAGCAGTAAAAACAGTTGTACAAAAACTTCGAAAAGGTGGAATTAAAGTAAAAAAGGATGCTGTCGTGACAATTCAAAACATTGTAGCTTCAATCAATCTAGGTGGGAAAATCCATTTGGAGCAAGCAGCAAGAACATTACCACGAAGTATGTATGAACCAGAACAATTTCCAGGACTTATTCATAGAATGTTAGACCCAAAGACCGTCATTTTATTATTTTCCTCAGGGAAACTTGTATGCACTGGAGCTAAACAAGAACCAGATGTTTACAGATCTGTAAACAACTTGCATGCATTACTAGAAGAAAAAGACCTTATGATTTATGATTAGTGATAAGTCAAACCTATTTTCATCCATTTTCTATAATTATATGCAATAAGAACGATTCAATTTGTACACAAATTTTGCAAGAACAAAAATCAAATTCAGATAAAAGGTTTCAAAGAATCTGCTTTAAAAAATATGGAAAGAATGAAAAAAGTGAATTCTCTTTCAAAAATCAATATTATTTAATGGGACTTCCTAATGGTACATCTTCATTTACTGTAAGCCAAAAGGGTTTATCATCTACATCAGCTGCTAGCAACATGGCATTTGATTCAACTCCTGCCATCTTTTTTGGTTCAAGATTTGCAATGACAATAACAGTTTTTCCTACAATATCTTCAGGTTGATAGTATTGGGCACCGCCAATAATCACATCTCGCTGGTCATCATTTCCCAAATCAATTTTTCCTTTGATAATTCTAGATTTTCCTTCAATTGGTTCAGTTGCAATAATTTTTGCAACTCTAATATCTAATTTTGCAAAATCATCATATGAAATACTTGACATAAGAAAACACTAATTTTTCTTGTTAAAATGAATTTCGAATTTACTGTAATTCTTTTTTATCTATTCCACTAGTTTCAATTTCATATTTTAGGGCAGCAGGAAGCTCTATGTACTTTTTATTTACTAGCGCAATAATTTGATCTTCTGGAACATTGACTTTTTTTAACAATTTGCCACGTTGATGAGCATAGGCATTTTTCCAAAAGCCTGTACCATCAAAGGTTCCTATTTTTGGCATGTATTTTGAGGGTTTCATTTTCTTTCAAATTTTAATTGACTGTGACGGAAGAATGGCAAATGCCATTAGAACTGGAGTTACTGTTCTGGATTTTAGGCATGTTGCCCATCACAGTCTATTTGAAAACAAATAGGAATCTAATATATTTAATGCGGATCAAATTGGTCTAGAACATGGCTACAATTGAGGTAGAAGTAGAAATTAATGCACCAGTGGACAAAGTTTGGGGTATTGTTTCAGATATTGATAATGAACCAAAATTCTGGAAAGGAACAAAGGAGGTCAAAAACATATCTAAAGATGGAAACATAATCAATAGAGAAATCACGATTGCATTTAGAGATCAAAAATGCTTGCAAGAAGTCAGACTTCAACCTAAAGAAAGGATAGAGGCTAAATTTACAAAAGGAATCATCGATGGGGAAAAAATCATATCTCTTATTCCTAAGGAAGAAAAAACAATACTTCGTACAGCATGGGACATAAAACTAACAGGAATAATGGGGATGTTTACAGGTATGATTAAGAAACACATCAAAAGTGGCACTGAGCAAGCAATGCAAAGCATCAAAGAAGAAATCGAGAGATAGATTCATGGAACTACTCATCCAAGTTTTCAATTACATACTTGCTGCAATTCTAATTGGTATTTGTGGAACATGGGTATTTCTTATTAAAACAATGATTGATTCATTTAGATTAACACCATATCTTGACAAATTTAAAAATACTTCTCAATTAACTCCCAAGGTTTCAATAATTCTTCCAGCAAGAAATGAAGAAGAATTTATCGGTAGATGTCTGGATTCATTAATTGAACAAGATTATGAACATTATGAAATTATAGTTATTGATGATTCATCTGAGGATACAACAGGGAAAATAATTTCAGAGTATGCAAAAAAACAATCTAAAATAATTCCAGTTTCTGCACGACCTAAACCAGACGGATGGATGGGGAAAAATTGGGCATGTATGGAAGGATATAGAAAAGCAACAGGAGAACTTTTGTTATTTACTGATGCAGATACAAATCATTCTAAAAATGTGATATCACTTGCAGTAGCACATTTAATTTCGTGTAATTTAGATGCATTATCTGTAATTCCAAAAATGTTGACATTTGACTTTTGGACTAATATTACACTTCCAATGATTTCTACATTTTTACATACTAGATTTTCAGCTTTGAATGTAAATAATCCTTCAAAAAAAACTGGCTACTTTTTTGGAAGTTTTTTCATTTTGAAAAAAAACACATATGAAGAAGTTGGAATGCATGAAGGAGTAAAACAAGAAATTATTGAAGACGGGGCATTAGGAAAGAAAGTAAAAGAATCAGGATATAATATGAAGATGGTTAGAGGAGAGCATCTAATTGAAGCTGTTTGGGCTCGAGATAAAAGTACTTTATGGAATGCATTAAAAAGACTAATGGTTCCACTATACCTTCAAAGTGGAAAAATTGCAATTGGTATCTTCTTTGCTGTAGTATTTTTGTTATTTGTTCCATTTCCAATATTTGCAGTATATGCGTCATTACCAATAGAAACTACATCAGCAAAGATGCTCTTTATTGCTACTACAGTTGCTTCTATTCTAATTTACATAGGTGCAATTATTGAAGCAAAATTTGGGCTTGAGTTAAGACTTGTTCATGCATTATTTGCACCCTTAGGAAGTTTAGTAGTAATTTTAGGATTTTTGAGTGGATTACTTCAAGCAAAAAGTACCTCTTCTATTACATGGAGAGGAAGGAGATATTCAATGAAAGATCATACTCAAAATTCAATTAGTGTGTAGCAAGCCTTTTACATAGAAAACAGAAAATGAAAAATCTCTTGGATAAATCAGGGGTATTTGTAGGGGGAGCTATTGGAGCAGCAATTGTAATAATCGTATTTGTAATTGTATTTGTTTCACCTCCAGATTCGATAAAACCTGAGATTGTGGTAAGTAATGGCCATTCACCAAGTACAGTTGGGGAAACAACTCCAATTTATTCAAGGAGTTTATCATTAATTGAAATTTTTGAAAAATCAGAACCAGGAGTAGTAAGAGTTAATGTGCAAAGAAGCCAAACAGTAGACGGAGTTGGCGGAGTTGGTTCAGGTTTTGTTTTCGATAAAAAAGGACATATAATTACAAATTCCCATGTTGTGGATAATGCAAAAAAGGTGGTAGTTACATTTCTTGATGGTCGATCATATAATGCAGAAATTATTGGCATAGATGAGTTTACAGATATAGCAGTTATCAGAGTCAATGCTGACTTGACACTTTTACATCCATTACTAATTGGAGATTCATCCAATCTCAAAGTAGGTGAACAAATAGCTGCAATTGGAAATCCCTTTGGATTATCTGGCTCTATGACTTCAGGAATAGTTAGTCAATTAGGAAGATTACTTCCTTCAGGAGAAGGATATTCAATCCCGGATGTTATTCAAACTGATGCTGCCATTAATCCAGGGAATTCGGGAGGGCCATTACTTAACATGAGAGGAGAGGTTGTCGGCATAAACACAGCAATTCAATCAGCTACAGGTGAATTTACAGGAGTTGGATTTGCTGTACCATCACAGACGATTGCAAAAATTGTGCCAACTCTTATCGAGAAAGGAGAATACAAACACCCATGGATTGGAATATCAGGACGAGATATTGATCCAGACCTAGCAAGTATTTTGGAACTAAAGGATGCAGTAGGATTTTTGGTAGTGACAGTAGTGGAAAATAGTCCAGCATCTAAAGCAGGATTGATTGGATCGGAAAAAATCATAGAACTTGAGGGTATAAGATATGCAATGGGAGGAGACATTATTTTGTCAGTAGATGGAATTGAAGTTAGGCAAATTGACGATATTTTGATTCATCTTCAAAGGGCAAAATCTGTGGGAGATAAAATGGTTTTAGAGATTCTCAGAGATAGTAGAACGACAAATGTCATAATTGTTCTCCAAGAGAGACCAAACGGAAACTAGTATAGTACAAGCATAAATACTTCAAGTCAAAAATCTTTCTGTTGAACAAGCTTGTGTTAAACTCTGATAGTTTAAACAATATTTTAGAGAACAAGGCCATATCACGTCAGGACATTATTGACATTTATCTAAATGCAATAGAAGATCCCAGGGAGTTATTTTCAGTTGCACAAAATTTGAGGAAAAAAATAAAAAATAATTCAGTAACATTTTCAAAAAAAGCATTTTTCAACATCGTTAATCTCTGTAAAGATACTTGTTCTTATTGTACATACAAAGCAGAACCAGTAGAAGAAAAACTGTCGTTGATGTCAAAACAGCAGATATCAGAATTGTTGAAGCTTGCAAAAAAATACAGGTGTGTTGAAGCACTTTTTGTTACTGGAGAACAACCAGAACAGAGATATCAAGAAGCACGAGATTGGCTTAAGGAAAATGGATTCAAATCCACTGCAGAATATCTAATCCACGCATCTGAACTTGCATTAGAATCAGGATTATTTCCTCACACAAATGCAGGAAATCTGAGTTTTGATGAGATGAGAGAATTGAAGAAAACGAACGTCTCAATGGGAATAATGCTTGAAAATGTTAGTGAAAGATTAACAAAAAAAGGAATGCCTCATTACTTAGCTGCAAGCAAGAGACCAAAAGCTAGATTAGAAGTATTAGAAAACTCTGGAAAGTTAGGAATACCAATGACTACAGGAATTCTAGTAGGAATTGGAGAGACAGCAGAAGAGATTATTGATTCAATTATAGCAATAAAACAATTACATCAAAAATATGGAAATATTCAGGAAATAATTTTGCAGAATTTTCAACCAAAACCAGATACAATAATGAGGGATACACCATCAACTGATGAAAATTATTTTAAAACAATTGTAGCATTGTCAAGAATCATCATGCCGGAGATGAACATACAGATTCCGCCAAATCTATCTCCAAAATCATATCAAAGTTTCTTGTCTGTTGGAATTAATGATTGGGGAGGAATATCACCATTAACTCCGGATTTTGTTAATCCAGAATTTTCATGGCCTGAGATTAACAAAGTTGATGAAAACTCAAAAAAAGCAGGATTTGAATTGAAATGTAGATTTCCAATATATCCTGAATTTTTTTCTTTTGTTAGCAAAGAGTTAAGAGACAAGATGGCATATATTGAAAATGAGGAAGGACTAGTAAAAGAGGAATATTGGAGATGACAAATAGCATAGAGTCACTTTTCAAGGATGCAGACCCAATAGTATCGGAAATCCTAAACAATGCATTATCAGAAAAGGAGATATCTGCAAAAGAGGGGTTGACATTATACAATACAACTGGGATTGACTTTCATCTTATAGGACTTGTCGCTGATGAAATTAGAAGAAGAAGAGTAGGAGATATTGTATCCTATGTAGTCAATAGAAATATCAATTTTACAAATGTATGTATCAAACAATGCGGTTTTTGTGCATTTAGTAGAGATTTTCGAGAAGAAGAAGGCTATCTCTTACCAACAGAAGAGATTGTGCGAAGGGCAAAAGAGGCACATCAGTTAGGAGCAACCGAAGTCTGCATTCAGGCAGGACTTCCCCCAGATATGGAAGGGGATTTGTATGAAAAAATATGTAGAGAGATTAAAAAAGAGATTCCAGATATCCATATTCATGGATTTTCACCTGAAGAGATTCTTTATGGAGCAACAAGATCAGGAAATTCGATTGAAGAGTTTTTGAAGAAAATGAAGGAAGCTGGAGTGGATACACTTCCAGGAACATCGGCCGAAATTCTTGATCAAAAACTGAGAGATAAAATTTCTCCAGGTAGAATCAGTGTAAAAGATTGGGAGAATGTTATCAAGACTGCCCATAAAATGGGAATCAATACAACATCAACAATGATGTTTGGCCATCTAGAAACACTTGAAGAAAGGGTAAACCATATTGCAAAATTAAGGGAAATTCAAAAAGAAACAGGAGGGTTTACAGAATTTGTTCCATTAAATTTCATTCCCACTGAAGCACCAATGTACAAACATCAATTACATGAAGGAATTAGACAAGGGGGTAGTGGAAATGATGTTTTACTTACACATGCAATTGCAAGAATTATGTTGAATAATTCTATTGACAATATTCAGATGTCATGGGTAAAAGAGGGACAAAAGATGTCTCAACTACTGCTGATGTGGGGAGCAAATGATTTTGGAGGGACATTGATCAATGAAAGCATATCAACATCTGCAGGTTCAGATCATGGTCAACTATTAAGACCAAAAGAGATAAGGAGAATTGTAAAAGAAATAGGAAGGGTTCCAGCAGAAAGAAATACACAGTATCAGATTCTGAAAAAATTCAACAATAAAAATGACATTGAAGATGAGCTTGACAAAGTTGTAGATACATCTCAATTTGGGTCATATGTAGAATTGATAAAAATAAATAAATTTAATTACAAAAATCCAAGGATAGAATAATTGTCTGCCTTAGAAAAGGCATTAAATCATTCAAAGAACATAGGAATCGAGGAATCTGAGATAGTTTTTGTGAGAAAAAAGATCACAACTGTAAGGATTACAGATTCAAAGATTATTGAAATCAAACAAAACTTTGACAAAAACTATGGTATGCGACTATTCCATGGGAAAAAAATCGCATCAGTTCAAACAACTAATCATCAAGAAATAAAAAAGATAATCGATAGTGCATTTAAAACATCATTGAGTCTTAAACCTAGAGAATTTTGGAGAGGATTACCACATAATATAGCAACTAAACAACTTGATGGGACATTTGATGAGAAATTAATGAAGATTTCATGTGATGAAGCAAGAGATATCGCACAGAATATGATAAATTCAACAAATAATGAGAAAGTGGATACAATTACAGGATCACTAAATATAGTTTCAGAGGAATTTGAAATAGTAAATTCCAACGGATTGAATCTAAAAGATAATGCCACATACATTTCAGGAATCATTAATGCTGAATCAGAACATGGAACTATACCAGTATCAGGAATAGGATATGCATGCGGTAGAACTTTATCAAATTTTTCTGCAGAACAAATTGGAAATGATGCAAAAATTATGTGTATAGAATCAATAAACCCACAAAAAATTGATTCGAACAAATATTCGATTATTTTTGAGCCATACTCTGTAGGAGAATTATTGGCGTTTGTCATTGCTTCAAATTTTAATTTTAAATCATTTACAGAAACGAAAAGCTGTTTCTCAAATAATTTTGAAGACAAAATAGCAATTGAAAAACTTAGTTTGATTGATGATCCACATATTCCCAATGGCATTGGAACAAAATCTTTTGATGATGAAGGCATAGAAACTCAAAAACAGAATTTAATAGAAAATGGAATTTTTAAAAATACTTTTTCTAATCTGTTTGATAGCTACAAAGAAGGAAAACAATCTTCAGGTAATGCGTCAAGACCGAGTTCGCCTATGGGAAGAAGTTCAGAGCCAATTCCAATGTCATCTCCTCACAATCTGAAAATTAATTCAGGGAATATTTCTCAAGAAGACATGATTAAAGATACGAGACAGGGATTGTTAGTTGGAAGATTATGGTACACATATGCAGTGAATCCAATTAGAGGAGACTTTTCATGTACTGCAAGAAGCGGGATAAGAATAATTAAAGATGGGAAGATAAAGGGACCTGGAAAATCTGTGAGGATTATTCATAACCTTCCTGCAATGCTAAAAAATATTTCAGAAATTGGAAACAATCAAAGAAATGTAATACAATGGGCATCGCTTCCATCCGTCACTCCATCAATTAAAGCCGGAAATATTGCAGTAAGTTCTATCTAAAATGGGATGATTTTTTGCATTTTCAGTTAGAAAATATCAGATTTTAAGTAAAAAATGGACTCCTTTATTTGAAAAATGCAACTGCCAGATATGCAATATAGCCAATAGTCAGGCAGATACCCATAATTCTATGAATAATTCCAGTTTTGATGGCAATTAACAATGAAAGACTAAAGATGATCATTATTGCATAATCTACATAAACATCAGATGAAATCAACACACCCCCAAGTGTTGCACCAACTCCCATTATCATTAAGATATTGTAGATATTACTTCCAATAATGTTTCCAACGCCAATATCTGCATGTCCTTTTCTTATTGCAATAATTGATGTTATTAATTCTGGAAGTGATGTTCCAATTGCAATTACAGTCAATCCAATTATTTTTTCAGATAATCCAAATTCTTCTGCTAAAACTACAGCATTATCAACTGTAAGAATTGCGCCAACATACAAAAGCGCAACTCCTAATCCAATCAGTCCAAAAGACTTTAGATATATGTTGTTTTTACTTTGTTCAATTTCCTCTTTGTTTTCTTTTCTTTGTTTCATTGCATCTTTGTATGTATAAAATCCAAATATACCTAATCCACCAAGTAACAAAATTCCATCATACTGAGAAAGTTCACCATCAAGCGAGAGTAAAACAAGTAAAAATGAAACTCCCAACATGATTGGAATTTCTTTTCGTAAGACAGATTTACTTACTGCTAGAGGAACAAGGATAGCAGCTGCACCAATTACCATTCCAACATTTGCAATATTGCTTCCAACAATGTTTCCCAAAATAATTGCACTGTGTTCTCCTGCAGCTGCAACACTAGCAGCAAGTTCTGGAGTTGAGGTGCCATAAGCCACAATAGTCATTCCTATTACAAGATTACTTATGCGAAATTTCCTTGCGATAGCAACACCCCCACTAACTAGCCAATTTCCACCAAAGCACAACATTACTAATCCAACAATAGTGAGGATTGCATTTACTGCTACATCCATAGTGAGGTTTCAAGTTTTGATTGTTTAAAGGAGATGATTCATTATAATTTCACAATTATAACAAGAAGAGTTGTACTTTAGTTTCAATATTCTATTTCAGGCATGTTTTTGATGGTCAAAACATTTTCATTTATCGAACTGAATGTGCAATTACTTGTTTTGGATGGCATATCAGAACATGTGAAAAACTGCTTTTTCTTGAAATCATTCAAGGGCGTCATTTGAATTGCTCAGATCTGAATCATTAATGCGTAGGTTAGCCTGTACAGGAGGTTAGAAAAATCCAGATCACCAAAATTTATTAGAAAAAAATCATCTAGTAGAACCTTTATTTTTGTCATTTACCATCCCCCTTAAGATAGACATTCATAGTCTTTACTCATTTCCGATGGAATTTCGAGTGAAATGAAAAGACGACTAATTGACAGATTTATGAAAGTACATAGAATGATAGTAATGAATTAGAAATCCTTTTTCCACTTAGTTCTGTCTAATCACTTCAAAATTAAATGAGTTAGAATTATACTTCATTGATCTAATGGTTTCTCCAATGATTTCAAACATTTTACAATACATTTTACATTGAATTTCAGACCAAACTGCACCGAGAGAATGTTTTTGCATAAATACCGTATTGTCTTTTCTATCTCGCATTATCATTGCAATACCATTTTCCCTATTCCATTCCAAGATTCTTCTACTCACCTCAAGGAAATCAAGATTATCCACTTGAAACTCCATTTCAGAGATAATTACTTTGGCATTGTGTTCCACGATTTTACCGATCTCGTTTTTCTTTATTGCATCATGTCGTTTCTTTAAAATCTCACCAGAAAGTGTAATATCTCCACGGTATTGTTTTATTCTCTGAAATCGTAGCCAATCATGTACGATTTTTGCAGTCATTGCAGAAGGATTAGTTCCATATTCTTTTACTATCTTTAGATATTCATCATGATCTTCTTTGTTTAGTCGTACTCCTATTAGATTTGACATGATTTAGTATAGACAATATAGATTATTTATCATTTGTTAACATTTGTTGATATTGTTATCACAGAGCCCATATACTACCAATTTGTATTTTTATTCATGAAAGCAATACAACGAAAACACGAGAAGGAAATTCATAACGTAGAGATTAACCAGGAAAAACAAAGTGAGACCGATGAGGTAAGAGTTAATGAAATATTAATTAGATATTTTGTTTGGTACATAAATAACAATATTGAAGAATTTCAAACGTTTTTCAAATTTTGGAATCAAAAGTTCACAAACCAATCATCTGTATATTCGAGGTAGACAACACAATACAAAATCATAGGATTTGTTATGTCTCACAGAAATAGCATACTTTATCATTTACTAATATTAGATGAAGAATTAGATAACAGTGTGTCTTATGACGAATTTGATTAGATTGCATAGATAACAATATTAAAAAATTAGATCTTGAATACTTGCAAAAAAGTTCCAACGTAGAATAATTCAGTAGCAAAAAAAGTCACACAGATAATCAATCAAATTGTCTTAACATGAAAAGAGGAGCAAAAATCTTTATTGTATTAAAATAAAATATCAATTAGAGGATATCATAATTATGTCCTTTACAGAGAAACTATTTTACTACTAAAACGGGGCATTTTGCTGATTGACTTACTGCATTACTCACACTACCTAATAGAAATCGGTTAAATCCAGTTTGTCCATGGGAACCAATTATAATTAGATTAACCTTTTTCGAATTTGCAAAGATAACAATCTGCTTTGAGATAGATTTAGTCTCAAGAACATGAATAGAAAGTAAAACACCAGACCCCCTTGCGATCTTTTCCAATTTTAAGAGAAACTCCATTGCAAATTTCTTGGCATCTTGTATTATTTTCTTGTTTATTCTTTTATCAACATACCAAGCACCAAGATTTTCTTTTTCCAAACAGGTAAGAACATAGATTTTAGCATTTTGTTTTTTTGCAATATCCAGTGCAGCCTTAAATGCTTTAACTGAATACGTTGAACCATCAAAAGGCACTAGAATGTTTGTTATTGTCATTTCTTATTTTACCACCATTACAGGAATATTTGCTTTGTGTGCTACATCATTTGCAACACTTCCTAAGATAAACTTGTTAAGACCAGTTCTTCCATGGGAACCTATTACAATTAGATCAAATTTGTGAGAATTTAGATAATTCATAATTCCCTTTGATACAGAAGGATCATGTAAGATTTTTAATGAAAGACTAATGCCTTTTTTGCTTGCGGTAGTCTGGAGATTTGAAAATAGTTTTTTGAGGGCTTTGCTTTGTTTTTCCAACGAATCTTTGTTAAATTTCATTGAAAAACCAATAGATGGTTGATATATACCGGTTACAACTGTAACTAGTGTTATTTTACTTTTATTTGGTTCTGCAAGATCTAACGCACTTTTGAAAGCTCTGTTTGCAAATCCAGAAGAGTCATACGCGACCAAAATATTTTTTAAATCCAATCTGATTGGGAATAAAATTACTTACTATTAATTCCTAGTATGAAAATAAATCCTCAAATCAAATAGAAAAAATTCTTTTCACATATTATTGAAAGTATCATCCATGTTATCATTGATATTTTGAACAAACAAATGCAAAGATTGCGTTACGCTTGGTAAATTTAATATCAACAACTGAAATTTTGTGATTTTCATTTAGCCTTAATTTCAATGAAATCTATATGATGTATTTTGGAAGATTCGGATCTTATGTAAAATTCTGAGATAAATTTGAGAGAAAGGGGTAACTATTCAGAATCTCTCTGAGTGTCAAGCAGGGAACGGACATGGCCAATAATTTTAAGATAATCTGCCCTTGGTTCTGTGCTTATTAAAAATAGTTCTTGAGAGTTTATTGGAATAGTAATCATTGTGACTTTTTCAAATTCTGTAATAGAAGACGTTTCATGACCAAGTTTGTAGGCCAAATTGGTATAAAATTCTCTTTTTTGGAATCCATAATGAATCGACATTCTTGCATCATTATCATCAAGCAATTTCTCAGTATTGTCTCTTTGTCCACCTGCAACTAGTTCGCCTTTGCTATTTGCAACACCTGCAAACCTAACTTGTGGATCAAAATCAATAATTTGTTTTGACAATCTATCATAATCAATAGTCATAGAGGTTCACCACAGAATTATTTCTTCTTTCGTAGTATTTCATCCTTGTCTTTTAGGTCTTCAGTATAACTATCCATATCTAACTTGAACTCTTCTTCATCAGAATAGGCACGTTCAGCATGCTCGCTAATATCCAAACCAACTTCTTCCATTTCAGAAACAAATATTTTTCCACCATGGTTTGATGACAAACCAGAATTTTTTGAAATTATTTCAACTACTTTTCTGGCGTCTTTATCTGAGACTACTATCTCGATTTTTGCCAAAGGTTTGACTTTAGACCAGTAGAATCAACATTTGATCCTTTTGGCTTGTTGTAAATAGGACTATCATCTAAATTTCGTTTATCAATAATGTATGTTCCCAAGGCATTCAAATTCGTTTGAATTGTAAGAAAATTTTTTCTCTTGATTACTGCCTCTATCTTTTTCACAAATAATTTTCAAAAATGGGACTATTTATAGAATAGGTCATTATCAAGGATAAAATTCAGACTGCATTATGACAAGTTTTTTGACTGCGTTACCCACATCTAAAATACAGAAAAGTAGAAAATTGAGGTGTAAAAAAACCAGCTAGAAAGATCAATAAAGCTCAAGTTAAAGACTAATAAGGTAATATACCGTACTATACGGTATGATGCGAGCAAGGCTAACATATGTACCACTAGAAGTGGCAGATCAAT
>JAOTZM010000110.1 GCA_029861345.1 Candidatus Nitrosopumilus sp. | reverse complement strand
CCATTGTTTTGGTAATGAAATTATGTATGATGATTTTCCTGTAAATTGAATTTTTCTTGTTTCCTCTCTTTCTCCCATAATCTAAAGAGAAAAAACTAGTCTATATAGTTTAAGACTTTTAATATATTCAAACACTGAACTAATATTTAGAAAAGACCGTACTCTGTACATGGACCATATTCTAAAACTCCAGCACTCACTTGATGCATTATTTGGAAATGGAGTGTCCAAATATTTGCCCAAAGATGTTGAAATAACTTTTTCACGAAAAACTGGAAGAATTAGAACTGTTTCACATAAAGGAAAATTACTCTGTACTTTGAGAATTGATGGTGGCTTGGCAATTAGTCCCTATTTTGCTCAGATTCTGATGACAAGTAAATCATTCCGAGATAACTGTATTGAGATAACTAAAGACGCTGCTCCATTTGTCATGGAAGGAAGATCTGTATTTTGCAAACATGTTGTTTGGTGTGGAAAAAAAGTACGTATTTCAGCTGATACACCAGTTTTGTTCAAAAATAAAGTGATTGCAGTTGGCAAAGCTGTTCTATCCTCTGAGATGATTCCAGATTTTAATAGGGGGGCAGCAATTAAGGTCAGAGATAGTTTAAAAAGTCGTAAGGAGGAAAAAAAATCATGATGCGAGGAGGTAATCGCGAAATGCGAAGAATGATGGATAAGATGGGTCTTGATATGAACGAGCTACCTAACGTTCAAGAGGTTATAATTAAAACCGATAAAAAAGAAATTATTATTGCTAAACCCTCTGTTACTGAAATGAAGGCAAAAGATAATTCTATTTTTACAGTAACTGCAGATAGTTATGAGGAAAGAGAATTAGAGGTTCCAATCTTCTCAGAAGAGGATATACAGCTTGTTAGTCAACAAGCCGGAGTTGATGAAGAAAAGGCGAGAAGCGCATTAGAGGAAGCTAAAGGCGATCTTGCAAGAGCGATCTTACTGTTAACTACTTGATAATATCCTAAATTTTATTATATTTGTGCCTAAAAAACTACTAAAAATGAATGATTTAAGTAATGGAATTATAGAATTCTCAGTGTAATGAGTGACATGGCTGAATCTAAAGTTACTGGAATAATCAAGTCTTTGAATGCATTAGAAGATGACATGGATTCCTTAAACAGCAAAGTTAGTGATATGAAAAGACAACTTTCTGTCAAGGCTCATACAGAAATTGACGCCCTGTTAGAAAAAACACGTGAAATTGCTACAAAAGAAGCAGAAGTTATTATTAATGCATCTAAAGAAAAGGCAACTGCAGAATCAGCAAAAATCGCTCAACAAGGAGAGGCTAAATTGTCTGAAATCCAATCCTATGTCGATGCTAATTTTGATGAAGCAGTAAGACACGTAGTGTCAACAGTTTTGAAGGCATAACTCTAAATCACATATTTCAGTTTCTGAAATATCGATCCTTTACTAAACGCCCGTATTGGTATTGCAACTGCCTATGGTAAACCATATTATAGATTTTCAACTTATCTTAAGGCTCTTAAACTATCTTTTGATTCTATACTTCCTGAAGAAATTCTAAATTATTCTGGACATCTTATTCTTACTACCCGGAAAGAATCTCCACAAAAATGTGAAAAACTCCTGCTTGATGAAGATATTTTTGAACATCATCCTACTGTAATCCGAGGTATGATGATGCAAAAACTCAATTTAGATTTTGAAGAAGAAGTTCTAATCTTAGGAGTTGATCCTGGACAGAGAATTGGATTGTCAATATTTTACTATGGTAAAGAAATTGAGAGCTCATTTCATTCTTCAGTTGAAGAATTAGTTTTTCATATTATCGAAATTTTAGGAAGCCTTAGAGCAAAAAGAAAAATTGTAAAAATTGGAAATGGAAATATGAAAGTTGCAAAACAAATTGTATCGACGCTCAATCTAAAATTTTGCTCATCTTTTGAATTAGAATTTGTTGATGAACAAAAAACTAGTCTAAAAATTAAAAATTTTAATCAAAGAGGAAAACGTGATATGCTTTCTGCAAAATATATCTCACAACGAAATGGATATAGATATTCCATCCTACCTCTATCAATTACAGGTTAAAAAAATTCCAATTTTTTTAAAACAATTTAAAAATTTTAAAAATAATTTAAAAACTGAATTTTTTATTTTTACCCTGCTGACACAATTGTGAAAGTATGAAAATATAACAGAATTTCATTATTTTTCAAAAAAATTGAAATTTTTAGTTAAACAACTATATTACCAAATATCATTATTTCAAAAAAAAGATATTTGAAGAAACTATACATATTTATTGAACATTTCGTTGTTTTCCTTGAAACTAATAACGTTGATCGTTATTTTATGTAAAATAATTTCATCTTTTTCTGATTTTTTTTAAAGATTTTATCGATCCATGCTTATATAGTTATGATTTCTTTAACTAAATACCAAGATGACTTGTAAAGGAATTTGTATTAGATATAAGGCTCAAAAGCCTGTTGGGACTGGAAGATATGCTTCTGGACAACGTCGATGCCAAATTTGTGAAATATTCATCAAATGGGAAGGACTTTGGTGTCCATGTTGTGGATATAGATTAAGAACAAAACCACGTAATTTGAAATATAAAGCAAAATTACGAGCTAGGGTTGAAGCTGATTCTATTGAAGCTAAAGCAATTGCAGATACTCAATCCGATGAGGTTGAAATTACTGAAGTAGCAGTAAAAGCAAAAACAAAATCTAAAGCTAAAACAACAAAATCCAAAGTAATAATAAAAACTAAAGAAAAGAATCCATGCAAATATTGTGAAAAACTATTTGTTTATACCGACAAACATGAAAAGAACTGTAAGAAAAATCCAAACACTGTAGTTGAATCCTCCCAAGAGAATGAATCAATAGCAATAAAAGCATAAGATTTGTTCCTAGCTTATTGGACTCTCCAAATGGTTTTTTCCAGAAAATAATACATTTGGAGAGTCGTAGTTTTTCTTTACAGATTCAAAAGTTTGAAAATGGATATTTTATTTCTGTCACAGAAGGTGCAAATAAAATAGGTTCTATGGTTGTTTCTTTAGCAACTGGACCTACTCCGATTACAACAACCGTTATCCCCTCTAGAACTGAATCACTTTTTCTAAAACTTGTTGCCGAAAGAATTAGTACCAAGATGAGGGGAATTACTCTAGTTTCTTCCTTTATTCAAAAAGAATTAGAACCTAATTCTGCAAAAGCCTTAATGTCTGAAATAATGGAGATGATAGATAATGACTGATTTAAGAAATTATATTTCTCAAATAAAAAAGAGTAATGATCTCAAAATTGTAAAACCAAAGGTTTCTACAAAATTTGAAATTGCAGGAATCACCGCTAAAGTTGATGGATTTCATGCCGTTTTATTTGAAAACATCAAAGAAAGTAATTTCCGTTTAGTTGCTAATTTAGTAGGAACTCGAAAAAGATTTGCTTTGGCAGTTGGAGGCACAGAAAATAATATTCATAATAAAGTTATTTCAGCAATCAAAAAAGCAAAACCACCAAAAATTATCTCTTCAGGAAAATTCATGGAAAATAAGTCAAAAAATATCTATTCCATGCCTATTGTGACTCATTTTGAAAAGGAATCTGGCCCCTTTATCACATCTTCTATCGCTTATGCTAAGAATCCAGAAACTAGAAAACAAAATTCTTCCTTTCATAGATTAATGCCAATTGATAAAACTCATTTTTCAATTAGAATGGTTGAAGGGCGCCATCTCCACAGATGTTTTACAGATGCAAAAGAACATGGAGAAGATCTAAAGATTGCAATTACAGTAGGCGTTCATCCTGCAATATCTATTGCAGGTGCATATCAAGCTGAATGGGGAAAAGACGAAATTGAAATAGCGAATTCTCTTTTGGATGGAAAATTAACCTTAGCAAAACTTCCCTCAACAGGATTGAATGTACCATCAGGTACTGAATTTGTAATGGAGGGAAAAATTCTTCGTGATAAAACTCATCCTGAGTGGATGGTTGAAATGCTTCAAACTTATGATCATAAAAGATCTCAACCAATTTTTGAACTTGAAAATCTCTATTTTAGAAATAATCCTATTTTTCATGATGTTCTGTCTGGTTATTCAGAACATAGATTACTAATGGGAATGCCAATAGAATCTAAGTTAAATGGGAAATTGAAGAAAACTTATCCTCAAACACAACAAGTCTCAATGACTAATGGCGGATGTAACTGGTTACATGCAGTTGTCCAAATTAAAAAGAAACGTGAATCTGATCCTAAAAAAATAATTAAAAAAACATTTGAATCTCACCGTTCTCTCAAACAAGTAACTGTAGTCGATGAAGATATTGATCCTAATGATGCAGAATCCGTAGAATATGCTATGGCTACAAGGTTTCAAGCTGATAATGATCTAATTATTCTTACAAATGTTCGTGGTTCAAGTCTTGATCCTTCTAGTGATCAACAGAAATTACAAACTGCAAAAATGGGTATTGATGCTACCAGATCCCTTTCAAAACGTCCAGAAGGATTTGAATTAGCAAAAATTCCTAAAATTGATAAGATCAAACTAGAGAAATATTTTAAATAATTAAAATCAACTGATTAAATTAAATTAGATGAATTAAGAAATTATTGGTAGTTTAAAAATGTCATCAGAAAATTCTAAGATGCATAAAAAAAGTCCTTCTGAATCCCATGCTGAAGTTATAGTTAGAATGTTTCCTTCAGATGCAAACCCAGCGGGAAATGTGTTTGGTGGTGAAATTTTAAAACATATTGATATGGTTGCAGGAATTGTAGCTCAACGACATTCTCAATCTAATGCCGTCACTGTATCTATGGATAGCGTTAATTTCCTGAAACCTGTTTTTGTGGGTAATGTCCTTAAACTAAATGCCAGAATAAATTATGTGCATAACTCATCGATGGAAATTGAAGTCAAAGCTGAAGCTGAAGATATTGTAACTGGAATTAGAACTATTACGGGAACTGCTTTTGTTACTTTTGTAGCTCTTGATGTAAAAGGAAAACCAATACGTGTTCCTAAATTATCTCTTAAAACAGATGAGGATAGAACCAAATTTGAAGAAGGTAAAATTAGAATGGAAAAACGATTAAAAAATCGCCAAAAATAAGAAATTTGATCTTCATGGATCCCTTTAAGAATAATGACAATTATCTTTAGTTAATGTCCGAACAAGGAAAAACCAACGAGTGGGATTCATTATGGCAGGAATATACAAAATCTCTCGAAAACTGGAAATCAGTTTTTGAGCAAATTCAAAATGCTAGTAATGACATGCAATCTAAATTCAATGACGTTTGGGATAAAGCAACTGTTGAATCAAGTGCAGAAACCATGAAGTTATTTGGTGAAAATTGGCAAAAAGCTATGAATGAAGCAGGAATGAAATCTTTCAAAGAGTTTGGTGAAAATTGGCAAAAATCTCTTAATGATACAAATGTTGCTACCTTCAAACAGTTTGCTGAAAATTGGCAAAAAACTCTAAGTTCATCCGGATTGGAACAAATGCAAGTTTACGGTGAGATGATGAAAAAATTTGCTGAAACTTGGAATTCAATGTGGCCCAGATCCCAATAATTTGTTGAATTGAGAGAAAAATTTCTCTTTTTTGCTCTTGTACTGCATTAGAAATTAT
>JAOTZM010000028.1 GCA_029861345.1 Candidatus Nitrosopumilus sp. | reverse complement strand
TATGCTGAAGACATTGCAGCACAAATGCTAGCATCATCTTTGGGTATTCCATTTGATGTGGATAAAAACTGGGATGAAAAAAGACAACAATGGTCAATTTCAGGCCAAATCTATAACACCCGTAACATTACCCAATCAACAAAAGGTAATAAAGATGGAAAATGGACCACCGTATTTGCAGCAGCAGTGCTCTTGTTGTAATTATTTTTTATATCCTTTGAGATAAAATAGTGCAGCTCCAATCGCAATTATTGTAATTATGATTACCACTACAATTGATTCATCAATCTCTATTCTATCAGGCGGTGTGGTTTGAAGCTGAGATCCACCTAACGAAAATTTTAATTCTTCCTTGTTAACTGACACTTCTTTGCCAAAAATATACTTTCCTTGAATTCTTTGTCCCTCTTCTGGATCAAAAACCCACCCTTCTTTTGTAACGTCTATAGGAATTTTTTCATTATCAATGATTTGTGTTGGGAGGATATTTCCTTTGATGTTTGAAACATTAGTATTTTCAGGCGATAGAACTACTACTTGAATTATAGAATTCAGAGGATAAAATCCTGCTGAAAAATAATCCGATCTCTTGAGATTTTCTACTTTGAGAAATTTTAATGGGCTAATCTCAGAAATTGCTGATGCTTTATTTGGATAATCAACTGATAATTTTAACTGCATAAGTGATTTTGAATCCAATGGAATTAGTGAAACTGTCATTTTTGAGTTTTCTTCAATCGCTAAATTCTTTGCAACATCATAAAATCCTTTACCCTCTCTAATTATTTTTGGAATGATTAATGCTGTGATCTTTTCATACATTGAACTAGTGTCTTCCATGGGCATTGTGTAAATCGCTGAAATCATACCCCTCCCTGAGACTACTCCTGAGGTGTCAAGAGCTTTGTTTGATTCATCATCAGTGTGAATGAAGACCTGAAAGAATTTAGCATCCGTATCAAATGCCTGATTAATTTCATCAATGTACAAACTGGCAATCTCTTTTGTAGATTCTTGAATGGCAATAATTCCTTTGTCTTCCAGATTTCTCTCTACATTTATCATGATGCATGACTGGTTTTCTACTCCAATAACACATTGATCTTGATTAGTCAAAATTATCGCCCTTATTCTATCATTTTCTCTAATTCTTTGTTCTAATTCTACTGGAATTTTGATTTCCTGAATACTAGTACTTTGTAATGTTATTGATGCTGTAACATTTTGAGAGATGCTCTTGTCTACAATTATCTGTGCTGTTTCCTGAAAAGTGGCAAGACCTATTTCTTGTGAATATGCATAATTAGATGAAACTCCTACCAATACAATCATTGTTAGAAAAAATAAACTATTTCGCATAGCTTGCCCCTCTAATGATGAAATTATTAAATTTACTCTTATTTCATATGTGATGAAATACTATGATTAGATGAATTTTTTTGTTTCTTTATGAAAATATGCTATCGAGTAGCTAATATTCTCATTTATACAATAATCTAATTAGCAATGGCGTTAATCCCTTCTCTTGTTGATATTTTCCAAAACCCTGTTTTTTCGATAATTGCAGTTTTGGGTGCTTTTGGTATTGGTTTATTTCAAGGAATTATTTTGGGACGAGCTATTCTTGTAAGATTTCCACGACTTCAAAATCATGTAAAGACTGTATCAATTTCTTTGTTTGTCTTATTTTTAGTAAATGCTATTTTGAGCGTTCCCCGTTTTGCTTCTCCTGAGAAAATCAATCTCTCAAATTTATCTGCAAACAGTCCAGCTGAAGTTGCCTCAATACTCTTTTTGGTTTTTGGAATGAATACTGGATTTCTAACTGTACTAGCTATTTCTGTTACCGTGATGACTTTTGTTGTTTTAAAATTCACAAATATCAATGGAATAGCAAAGGCATTTGTTTTCTTTTTTACCTTGCTTTTATTAATATTCACTGGCATAAGCAGATTCACAGATCTGACTCCTAGTACCTTTGAGGTGCTATTGTACTTTCTTTATCAGTTGGGAATTACAATTGGCATTTTAGCTGGTACAATTAGAAAGATCAAACCAAAAAAATTAGATTTAAAATAATCTCAAACATTTAAATCAGATTATTTCTGGTTGGATTGTGACATCGAATTCAAACCGTTCGGGGAACAAGCTGACAGTCCATGCGTTGGACTGTCAGCCCCATTTATTAAAAAATCTAGTTTAATGATGATAGTGATTTGACTTGCTCATTGACATAATCAAATCCTTCTTGCCAAAATTTTGGAGATCTTATATCAAATCCGTATTCTGAGAGGAGTTTCTCTGGTTTCGTAGAACCTCCTGCTGCAAGAATACTAATGTATGAAGGCACAAAGTCCTTGCCCTCTTTTTTGTATCTTTGAAATAAAGACAATGCAAGCAAGTTTCCAAAAGAGTATGCATAGCAATAAAACGGTGTGTGATAAAAGTGAGGAATACAACTCCATTCTATTGCAAAGTCTTCAGAAAGAACTACCGAATTTCCAAATTGCTCTTTTAGATTTTGCAAATATGTTTTTGAAATGCCCTCAACTGTAGTCCCTTTTCCAATTTGTTCATGAGCATCAACTTCAAAGATTGTGAAAAATGATTGTCTCAGAATTGTTGCATACAAATCATCGATCTTTTCTGCTAACATTATCTTCTTTTCATTATCAGAAATCTTGTCAGACAAATTGTCATATAATAACAGCTCTGAAAAAGTAGATGCTGTCTCTGCTAAAGGCAGTGGCGGATCTTGAACAAGAATTGATCTGTTTTGTGCTGCTTGACTGTGTACTGCATGACCTAATTCGTGAGCTAAAGTAAAAACATCCCTTGATTTACCTGTAAAGTTTACCAGAACATATGGTGTTATTTTTGGTGTAAGAGTACTGCAAAATGCTCCATCTCTTTTTCCTTGTCTTACCGATGAATCTATGTGATTCTCATTGAAGACTTTTCTTGCAAATCCCTCTAGTGTTTCACTAAACTTTCCAAGTGATTCAAAAACTAGTTTTACCGATTTGTTGTATGGATAATTTTTCTCTTTAATGTTGGCTGCAGCTGGAGCATACAAATCATACCTTCGAAGCTTTTTCATTTTTAACATCTTTGCTTTTTGAGCAAAGAATTTCTGAAAAATAGGTGAGTTTTTTCTACATGTTGAAAGAAGAGATTCGATAGTTTTATCATCAACATCATTTCCAATATTCCTCATTGATATCGGACTCTTGTATCCTCTAATCTCGATTCCTTCATCTCTCCAATTAAGAACAATGTTTTGATATATCTCGCCAACCACGCCTTTGTTTTCAGTATATTTTGTAAGAATAGTTTTGTAGGCCGTTTCACGAATCTTTGGATTTGTGCTTCGAATATAGTTTGTAAGTTCTTCTCTTGTCATAGTTTTCGTTTTCTTCCCAATCTTCATCTGGTATTCATAGGAATTAGTTATCTTGTCATACAGTCTTACAAGTGCAGATATCCCTGTAACATCTAGTGTGTTGATGATTCTTTCTTCAGGTTCACTAAGAGCATATTTTGCAAATAGTCTTTTGTGGGACAAATATTCTGTCAGCTCACCTGCATCTTTCATGAGTCTTTTGGCATTTTTTTCATCTACTTGGGTCTTCCACCATAAATCAAAAAATAAAATCTTGTTAGAAATTTCAGAACCTAATTTGGACATCTTTGTCAAAAGGGATGTTGCTTCATCTGACTGAGTATCTGAAGAGTATGATAATGACGCATATCCTCCAATCTTATTCATCATTTCAGAAATTTCTTCAACTTCGTGCAGAATATCTCTAAATTTCTTGGAGGGTATTTTAGGGTCTAATTTTGATTTTATTTTTTCAAATTTTCTTGCCTGTTTTTCTAATTCTTGAATCTGTTTTTGAAATTTAGGACTCTTTGGATTCTTTGCCAGTTCTGACAGATCCCATTCGCCAATCTGATATTCTGTCATCTGTCTTTCCTATTTTCTGACTATTAAAAAATCAATATGTCTTAATGGTATCATTTGTACTTCATATTATATTCACAGAGGTATTTTCTGAAATATTTCAGAGGTAATTCTTTATCAAAACTCAATGCTGGTAGAACCTAAATCTACTCAGATCCTTTAAGATAGTTCTGATGCATCTGAAGAAACTCTACAGGAATTAATTACTCTTGCCAAAAAATCATCTTCTGTTACAAATACTGTATCTAGACCAACTCCAGTAAATATAAAATTAGTAAGATAAAGAGACACTTTCTCTTTTTTTAACTTTGGCGTTGCATTTTATTTTGCATAAAAAAATCATTGGCAACATTATAGATTTTATTTCTAAACCATGTTTTCTAAAATATTGAATTATTAATTCCAAATTAAAAATGAGAAAATTTAAATTTAATTTCTAAAGAAAAATTCACACATTCTTATATACTATGTTGCAGACATATTAACCAAATATGGAAAAACATGAGAAATTATTAAACATGCTAATGGATTTTAACCCACTCGTTAGATTTACTGCAGTGTGCTCAAAAGATGGAGAAATCAAGTGGCACAGTCAGCGAAATAACATCACTAATATCATTCCCTTGGAAGAAACAAAAGAGTCTATAATAAGGGCCGCAGAATCCTGGAAAGCCCGAGGACAGCTTTCTCAAAACGGAACTGGTAGAGGAATGTACACAATTACTGCATATGAAAAAATTAAAAGAATTACTATTCCATTAGATGATGATCATATTCTTTTCATCAGCACTGATAACTCTCCTAGGAAAGACAAAGATTATGGTAGATTGGTTGGAATGGGCGAGATAATGTCAATCGTAGATTTTATAAATAAAAATGAGTAATGTACTTTTTATTTTATCTAAATTAAAACACAAGACTCCTATGATGAGCCTAATTAATTCCAAAAATGATCTGGAATGTAAACCTCATATGGATAATTTACATAAACTATAGAAGGTATTTTTTCAAAAGAAAAGTGTAAATTTTGACGCAACAAAAAAAGAGTAAAAAAATCACTGAAAGGCAAATTTTAGAGCAAATAACCAAATCAAAGGTAAAATGGATTAGATTGCAGTTCTGTAACCCTTTTGGTTTACTTCATCAACTCAGCGTTCCTGCAAAAGCAATTACAAAAGAGTCATTTGTTAAAGGGTTTTCTTTAGATGGAAGCTCAGTATTAGGATTTACAGATATTAATAAATCGGACATTTTGCTTGTACCAGATCCTAATACGTTTGTTATCTTGCCCGATTATTTTGACACAACTAACTACGATGAAAAAAATCAATATCTCACAAAAGCTGCTCGCATGTTTGCAAATGTCAACAACGGGTTTGATGGTGAACCTTTTACACGTGATCCTAGATATTTAGCCAAAAATGTCGAAGAGTTTTCCAAAAAGATGGGATTCTCAAAGACTTACTGGGCAGCTGAACTTGAATTTTTTGTATTTGATAAAATAATGCCAAATCAAAAAAAAAATAGCTTGCATATTGTTTCAAAAGAAGCCCCATGGATTTCAAATAATCCAGATGGAAAAATTCACTTCAAAAAAGGATATTATAGAGATTCCCCCTCAGACACACTGGTAAATTTTAGAGACGAAGTTTGTGACGTCATGCAAGAAAATTTTAAAATAAAAACAATTGCCCATCATCATGAAGTTGCAACGGCGGGACAAAGTGAAATTGTATTAGATTATGATGGTCTTGTAAAAATGGCTGATAGTTATGTTACAGGAGTAAAAACAATTCGAGAGGTGGCATCAAAACGTGGAATGGTTGCAAGTTTTAATCCAAAACCAATACCAAATGACAACGGTTCTGCTGTTCACATTAATCAAAGTCTCTGGAAGAAAAAGAACGGACGAGATTTTAATGCGTTCTATGATCCAACTGAAAAATATGCAGAATTAAGTCAAATAGCATACTATTACATTGGTGGTCTTTTGCATCATGCCAAAGCCCTATGTGCAATAACTAATCCTACTGCTGATTCATACCGAAGATTAATTCCTGGTTTTGAGGCACCAACTAATATTGCCTGGGGGAAGATGAATCGTTCAGTATCCGTTCGAATTCCTGCACACCACAAAAAAATGCCCACAAATAAGAGAATAGAATATCGTCCACCTGATCCAACATCTAATATTTACTTAGTAGAAACTGCCATTTTATTGGCAGGGCTTGATGGCATAAAAAAGAAGATACAGCCTCCAGATCCTGTTGATCTAGATACTTACAAATTATCAAAATATGAAATGAAAAAATTTAATATTAAAAAATTACCTACCTCTTTACTAGAAGCAATATCCTCTTTAAAATCTGATGATGAATTTCTTACACCAATTATTGGTGATGATTTTCTAGATATGTATCTCTCCGTTCTTGAAACTCAAATCTGAGAAATATACCTCAACACAAAGATCTTCTTTAATTGGGTTTGATTTTGGTTGATTACAGATACATGACTTTGTATTGTTGATGATTTGTATTTCCTTCTAAAGTTACATCCAGCATTTTAGTAATTGTTTTTTTGTCAAAAGATCTTATACGATCAAAAATTTATTTTTACTATTGATGCTAAATGATTATTACTCATCATACAATATGGAAAAATTATTAAAAGAAACAACAATACAAGAAAAGGCAATTCAAGATAGATTAAAACAAGCAAGTTGCATCACAATAGAGTCTGCACTTAGAAACAAAGTAAACCTGAACATCTCATGGTATGATGTTCATGGATATGAACAGAGTCAAAAATATACTATTTCAGCAGGATCTGTTATTGAGTTTTAAAAAAACTCTCTTATTTTTTCTTTTTTTGTCAACTATAAAACACCAAATTCTTTTAACAAAAATTCATCTACATGAGAGTCGTGGCAAAGCGCTACCAATCCCCAATAAATTATCGATTGCGAGAAATCCCAGTAAAACAGATCAAAATATGGAAGGATGCACAGGCAAGAAAACTTGACAGAGAAGGAATTGCAGAGCTTGCACGTTCCATTAAAAACGAAGGACTCCAAAACCCACCAATGGTCCAAAAGGAATCAAAAAACTCTTATCTTTTAATGTCTGGTCAGAGAAGGCTTGCAGCACTTAAAAGACTGGGTGCAAAAAAGATACCAGTACTATTACTCACTCAAAGTACAAAGTATGATTTAGAGAATGCCAAGGCTGCATCAGTAATTGAAAATCTTCATCGAAATAAGATGAATACAAAGGATATGACTTCTGCTTGTGTGTTCTTGACTGAATCAGTAGGAAAGAATAAGGCCGCTCAATCCCTTGGAATCTCGCAGCAAACTCTCAAAAAATATCTTGGATTTGCAGCAGTCCCTAACAAATTGAAGGAATATGTTCCAAAACAATTATCCCGTGATGATGCTACAAGACTGTACCAAATTATTCCAAATATTTCAAAGGCAGTACGAATTGCAGAAAAAATTATCCCACTTGATCAGAGGCTCCGTAAACAATATCTACATACTCTGGCGAGACGCCCAAAGTCTTCTCATCCCAAATTGCTTAAAATAGCAAAGGCGGGATTGCTCCAGCAAAAAGTTACTCTAGAACTAAACAAGAGCAATGCGAGAAAACTTCAAAGCCTGGCTGCAAGAAATGATATGCAAGTAGTAGAGATGGCAGATAAGATAATGTCCGGCTATTTGAAGAGAAAATAATATTTCCAAAGTTATCTCTAGTTCAAAAATAAAAATAAATCTTATTTTTTATTTGATTGTAACATTTTGTAGTATCTAAAAATCAATAATATTCTTCATGAAGATAACACCACTTCCAAATGTCTCCTGGAATTGCTTTCATTACGGGATGTCCAGTTTCTTGAAAGTGCTTTGTTGCATGTTTTCCAATTGATGAGTCACAACAACCTACATGTCCACATGTTAAACACATTCTAATAGCAACTACTGGCAGATGTTCTTTTTCACACTCTTCACAGCTTTTCGTGTTTGGAGAAATTTGTTTTTTTTCTTTTGAGAAATGCTCACATTCTTTTGGCATATTTTTAGAATTTTTTCAAGATACTTCTATATCTCTTTATTGAACTAATAATTACGGTTTTTGCATCTTTTGCCGATTTCCATCCTAAAATTTCTACTTTCTTTCCTTCCAGATCTTTGTAGACTTGGAAAAAGTGGGCAATCTCAGAGCGAGTGTGGTCTTCGATATTTGTAATGTCTGCTGTATGTAGATATCTGGGATCATTTGTTGATACACAAATAATCTTGTCATCTAACTTTCCATCATCTTTCATTTGAAGTAACCCTATTGGTCTTGCCTCAATGAGAATTCCGGGGTATGTTGGATTAGTAACAAGCACTAGGGCATCAAGTGGGTCTCCATCCTCAGATAGGGTTTGTGGAACCATTCCATAATCTCCAGGATAGTGAAATGGTGAAAATAACACTCTGTCAAGTTTTACCATATTATGTCTTTTATCATATTCATATTTGTTCATTGATCCTTTTGGAATCTCAACTATCACATTGATGATTTCTGGAACATCATTCCCTGACTCAATATCATGCCAAAAATTTTTACTCATTTTCTAGCTCTCCAACTTCTTATTCAGTATATGAATTCTGTGAATGCATTTTAGTTTTGTAAATTTAAAAAAGTACTTTTCTGTTTTAATTTGATGCTTATTTAGCAAAAATTATTTGTAATTGGTGATTTTGTATCCTCTCATGAATATAGATTTAAAGCTGAAGTTGGTTTTTGAACAACTAAGAACAGACTCCAAGCTTCATTGGCAATCCAATATGATTAGATCTTCTGACCTATACTATGTTATTTGTATTGGGAATTACTTTGAAGATTTTTACTATATAATCACCCTGAAATATATTCACAAATTCCCCGGTGTTTAAATCAAGATTTCTAACTCTGAATTTGTATTCATAGGACCCATCTCCTTTCACATCCACTTGTGCAAAGTGAACAGGATCTTCTCCCTTGTAAAATTGGATAATTACTGGATACCGTTCAACATACTCAGATGCCTCTCCAATGACTGCTCCCCAAGAAAGTTCATTATTTTCAGGAATACTCATTGTTGCTACAATTTTCTTCAAACTTATCTCCTCATTGATCGGTGTGACGGAGATGCTATTTTGATTAGTTTCAGCAGCACTGTTCTCTGGAGCCATAATTATTCCAAATATTGTCATAATTGATGCCATCAAAAATAAACTTGATTTTACATGCATTTTAATTCCTATGCTTTTAAAGTAGTTTAAAAAATTTATCACTAATTTGCCCAAATGTTATTTATGGTTAGGGTAATTCCTCTTCTAAATCTGAGCATGCCTTGTGAACCCATTTTTCTTTAGAGTTTTTTAGTATCTCTTTGCCTACTTTGATTGCCTCTCCACATTCTATGCATTTCCCATTAAATCTGGCTTTCACAGATTTTCTCTATTCTTATCCAATTTTAATTAGTCTCTTCACTATAATCTCTAAACTCTATATTCTAATCAATTATTGAAGCAGAACTAGAATAATGCTGTTAACATGCACTAATTTGGGTTAATATTCAGTTGCATCTAAGTAGAATTATTTATTTTACAATTAATACAGGAATTTTTGATTTATGAAGAACATAATTAGATACACTTCCAAGACATGTCTCTTTCATAGCTCCAAATCCCCTTGCTCCAATAACAATTAGATCATTTTTATGATTTTTTGAGTACCGTAGAATATCATAACCTGGGTCAGCACCTTTGATTATTTTATAATTAAATTGAACTCCATGTCTACCAGCTTTAGTTTTAGCAGCATCCATCATCATTTGTACTGTCTTTAGACTTCCAGATTCTAGCTTTTTTTTGTTTAGTACTATTCCTGGTGGAACCTTGATTACATTAAGTCCAATAATGGTGGCATTACATTGTCTTGCAAGATAAATTGCCTCGTTTAACCCTGAATGAATTTTTTGAACCATCTATAGGAACAAGAATTTTTTTAATTGTGTTTTTTACCATGTAATGATATTGCTCACTTTCAGGTAAAAAAACTAATCATTTTATTTCAGAATATTTCTTCAATTCTCTATGTATTTATAGAATTTTTCTATAATACTGTTCCATATTCCGTCAAACTTCTGAATCCACTGAGATGTTAAAAATATGAAAATAAGCCTAATGTGATTGCACTACCAACATGGGGATAATTTTGGACCCATAGACGAAAAAATAAAATTTTGAAATTATTTGAAGGGTGATCTTACACAATAATTCTGCCCTAACCCATAATCGTACTTGGCCGAAACTCTAATCTGTTTTGGGAACATAACTATGGTATATGAGAGAGAATAGCAGTTCTAAAATTTTTCTTGCAATGTTCTTTACAATTACATTATTTAGTACCAATCAAGTGTATGGGATGTTTAATGAACAAGGACAATGGATTTGTTCCCAAGAAATCGATATAGAAGTAAGCTACTATGAATCCTATACCGATACATTCCAAAATTCCATAGATAAAGTATTCTTAACTGATGGTGCTCAAGCAGCACAATCCTATTTCGAATTTGCTATTGAAGAGGAAGTATTAGGTCAAGATTGGAAAAGATCACAAGATTGTTTGATTAGATTAGGAATTGACATCACAGAATTATCTCAAATTGTAATCCTTAGAGAAGAAATACCACCCAGAGAAGAAATACCACCCAGAGAAGAAATACCACCCAGAGAAGAAATACCACCCAGAGAAGAATATTTTGAAACCGAATCTACAAATGATTCATACTTTGTTGGTGTGACTTTAATTATTATAATTGCAATAGTTGGTTTTGCATTTTTTTCCATTAAATCACGTAAAAAGTACAGAGATTCAAAAACAATTTCAAGAGACTATGAAAATAACGATGAAGAAAAAGAAGAGCATTATGAAAATATTGAGATAGAAGTCAAAGGCGGAATTGAAAAATGAAAGTGGCGGCAACCTGATGCAAGATACAGAAGATAATCAATCTACCTTAAATGAAATTGCTCTCAAGATAAGAGAGAATTTAGAACCTATTTTCATTGGATCTTTTTCAGAACCTAATTCTCAATTTGAGCATCTAGAAGGGATACAAGAACTAGTATCATGGTACAAAAAAACAAGAAAAGAAGAGAATATTCTAGAAAAAATACTGGAAGATATAATTAATGAAACTATGAAATATTTACCACAACAATATGCAAGTCTTTGTGTAGAAAACATCAAAATAAATTCTAAAGAAAAAAAACAAAATATAAAATTCAATATATCTTTCCAACTTGAATCAATCAAGTCTTATGTTGAATTTGCAATAAATGTCAACAAAATTAGAAAAAAAACTGGCAGGATTGTTTTTGAGATTAATTCTAGTGGAACAATAAAGGAAGTAGAAATCTTTTTGGATAGAGAAAAAGTATCACAAATTTCTCTTGGAGTTATATCTGGAGTGATTGGGATTTCAATAATTGAAGTACCTTTCATGAAACTTAATGAACCAATTGAAATAGGAACTAAAGAAATTGAAATAGACTTATCACAATATCATGTAGGTGCCAATAATTACTAATAATGAAAAAATAATCTTATTACTCTTTGGTCTATTTAACAAATATTCTGCATTTATCTGTCATGGTTATTGTAAAACTAAAAAGAATTTAGAAAAAAATGGTTTTACTCTTTTTTCACTCTTGTTTTTCAGATTTTCTTTGTTTTTGTGCTAGTTGATTTTTTCATTGATCTAGCTCTTGTTTTTACTATTTTGAGATTCTTTATGATTTTCTTTGTTGTTTTCTTACTAGAACCTGCCTCTGGAGGTTTATTCGTTTTATTCCATGTAGAGCCAATAATGACAGGCTTTTTGATATCCCCATGTTCAAATGTAACTACCACTTGATCATTAACTTCTGAAACAAAATAAGTTCTACCTTTGCTATTTTTCTTTCCTCTTTTGGGCTCAACTTTCTTTATCCATCTTTGAGCACCTTGAGGATGAGAATATCTCCCTGGTTTTGCAAATTTTTTTAAAACTTTGATTTTCCACGCATATTTCCAATCTTTGTTATTTTCTTTGATTTCAGTTAACATAATTTCCCCCCCAAGACCATTCCTTCGCTGAGAAGATATATCGGAATATTCAATTTCGTGGTACTAAAATTTCTGAATTCATATTTTTTTGTACCCTTGATGATTTGATTTGAGTATGGTTGTTTAACAATAAAACCTTGCATATTATGTCTGATTACAATTTCGAGAAATTAAAGTAATTAGATGAATTAGGTTTGTTTCTTAAGATTTAGCTGTGATGCCCTTCTAAACCATCGGATGGGGTTGTACTACCAACATGGGAATAATTTTGGATCCAGTGGTGTGAATCCAACCGGATTAGAGTAGTAACTTGTCTCTAGAAAAGATTCCAAAATAGAAAGAGAATGAATTTATGATAAAATTGAGAATCTCCTTAATTACGTACTAACTTATTTTGATAATACCAGTTTCAATGAGAAATTTTAATCCTTTAATGACTTCGTCTTCTGAAATCAAGTCATCTGAAAACCATTTAAACACAACTCTGATCCAATCTGGGATCTTTTTTGTTTCAATTGGTGATGAGTCATCTATTATGTTGTAATTTTTCTCAGTATTTTTTTTAATCATTTCAATTTGCTGATGGATTGCTACTGCCTTCCCATTTTCACCCAGACTTACATAAGCCTGACTTTTACCTTGTAATGCGTTGACATTGTCGGGATCAGCTAAAAGAGCCCTGTCATATTGGGATATCGCATTGTCATAATCTTTTAGTATCAAAAATACATTTCCCTTTCCAATCATTACATTAACATTTTGAGGATTAAGGTTCAATGCTTTATCATAGTATAATATCGCATTTTCATAATCCTTTAACCCTGCATAGGAATTTCCTATTCCAACAAGAGCCTCCTGATTATCTTGTTCTATTATAACAGCAGAGGTACGATAGACAAGTTCTTTTTCATAATTTCTTTGAAATGAATAAACATTAGCAATTCCGTTTAAGGCATCAACATGTGTTGGCAAAATATCTAATGATTCCTTTAGATATTGTTCAGCTTCATTATCTAGTCCAATTGCCAGTAAAGCATTTCCTTTATCACTCAAAAAATAAGGATTTGTAGAATTTAGTGCAATAGCCGTATTATAGTATTCAATCGCAGTAGAAAAGTCCCCCATTCTATGATATATCGCACCTTTTCCTGCTATTGCATCAGAGTAAGCAGGATCAATTTCTAAAATATTATCGTAAAGATTCATAGCTTGGGTGAAATTTCCCTGTGTAAAATAAGATTCTGCAGCATAGTACATTTGATCTTTTTCATTTACTGATAACCCATAGACACTAACAACTAATCCTGAAAACAATACCAGCCCTAGGAATCCAAACCAACAGTGCATACAAGAAATCTTCATTTTATGTGTAGGATATAATGATGGTTTGCTGCTTTTATCACTTTCAGAAAATAAAAGGTTTTAATTGATTTATTTTTTAATTAATCGATAGGACATGTTCATGGTTATCTGTATAATTCCATTACTCATTTCATCTTTCAATAAGTTCTAGCCACATCGACCGGAGTAGGGTAGTAAGTTATCTCCAAAAAAGTTCCACTTTACGACGTCAAATACCCTTTACCTAGTATTTGCCACCTTATAACGGGATTAATTTTAACAACATAGTTGTCTATCTGCAAAAACATGACCAAGTATGTGGGCTTTATTGTTAATAGATACTTTAATTGGAATGGGTTCTGCTTCTGAGTCTAGTAGGTCTTTCAGTTGATTTTTTGTAAACCACTGACTATAGTATCCAAGACTGTTTTTAAATGCCAATCTCTTCTCATCAAAAGAGTCATCATCTATTCGTTTGACCATACTTTTCATAGGGTGATATATTTTTGGTGCAGCAAAGGCAAAATCATCTCCATTAAATGCTGAAACCAGAGCAAATCCATCTTTTCCTGCAAGTTTTATCATGGTCTCAAAGAACTGCTGTCTCTTTGACAGTGGTATAACTCCGATGGTATTGTACACGCACATTGGAATCTTTGCAGAATCATCATCGAACAATTCATCTATTTTGGAATCTGTGACGTCGTAGTTTAGAAATGAGATGTTTTTGATCTTCAGTTCAGACTGTTTTATTTTTGATAGTTGAATCATAGGTTCTGATGCATCAAGACCGCAGAATGTCACAGAATTTCCTAAAATTTTGTACAACGAAAACAATACTCTACCAGTTCCTGAACCCAGATCAATTACTGTGTATTTTTTATCTGGTTGGATGTTCTTCTTGCACAGGTTGGCAATTATTTTGATTTCTTCGGCTATGTAATCTGAAATCACAGGATTTGGATTTTTTTCTACACAGTTATCATATTCTGAGGACATGTCATCCCAGGCATTATTGTCCATAGCAATCGTCTAGATAAACATCTTAATGAATTTAGTAGAAAATTCATCAATAAGCTTAAGTTTGCTATTCTTACATAAGACTCATGAATTTCAATTGTGTATTTCCATCTAGTAATTACAAAATAATATTAAAAATCAAATATGCTTTTTTAGAAAATTTGAGATTGTCTCATACCAACCCAAAGCGTCTTGGTATATCTGGTTTGGAATTATCTTGAGAAAAGTGTAAAGCAAATTCTTGTATCTTCTTGCCGTCTACTTGTCTTTTATTGCATCTAGAAAAAGCTGGTAAGGATCACTTCTTTAATTTATCTTCTCAAGGGTAATCTCCATTGCATCATGGTATGATGTGGACCGTATTTTAGTCCCATGTTAGGGGATGGACCGGATGGTGTCTGTGACTTGCAAGTAATGGACCGTTCAGTTTTTTGTCTGTTTGCTGTTATTTGTTGATTAGAAATCATCATTATTCTTTCTATGTTTTGTAAATGTAGTTACATCTTGAAAAAGTTTTCTTTGATAAATTATTTAGTTCAAATTTGAGTGGGAGCACAACATACATGGGGATATAGTTAGGATGTAGTTTATCATACCCACGTGTAACTAATTTATTTTAAAAAAAAGAGAATCAGTTACCAGTAATTAAATCCCAGATAAATCCAAAGAATTCCTTTATCATGTGTTTCATTCCCAAAAAAACAGATAATCACAAATCTGAATATTCATTGACCAAGATCGAACAAAATTTCAATCAAACTGTTCTAATCTAATTTCAGAGAACATAAAATTCCATGATAGGGTTATGTTCGAAATGCTACTCATCAGGAGTTTCGCTTGTATTGCACGAGGAAACCTTTGAGGCAATATGTGACAAGTGCAGGAATTAAACATCGCTTGTAGAAAGAGTCATTTGCTCACTGCAAGAATCTTGGTACCTTTTTGAGTACATATGATACTGAGATTCTTCCAGGACCAATCACAATGATAACCAGGGCAGATGCAAGTAAAAGCAAGTCAAGCTCAAATCCTCCCTGTCCTGTCAGGTTTTTTGCCTCTTTTACTA
>JAOTZM010000109.1 GCA_029861345.1 Candidatus Nitrosopumilus sp. | reverse complement strand
AGTTGATAACTAATGCGTGGTCTTTGCCATAGTTGCTTAACCTCCGGTGTAGAACTGGTAATATCCAAGGGAGATATTATCTGCCAGAACTGTTTTGACAAAAAAAATGCAAAAAACTAAATCTTCTAAATTGAGAATCAAAAGAAATGAAATTAGCTGTCTTCTCTCATTGTGCAGTTGATACCATTACAATTGATGATAATAATTATGAACAAATTGGTGGTTCTGCTTGTTATTGTGGAATCACCGCAAGACAATTCAATTTTGATGTAGATTTGTTTACAAAATTTGGACCCGATTTTCCAAAGCAATACCTTATTCAAAATAAAATAAATTTTATAAATTCTGAATCCAAAAAAAATACCACTAAATTTGCTATTTCCATTAATGGCTCAGATAGAACACTAAAACTAGAAAATGAATGTGATCCAATAGATTATTCTAGCGTTAGTGCTGATGGCCATATGGTAAGCCCGATATACCATGAAATTTCTGATGATGTCTTTAAAAAAATAAAAAACGATTCTAATTTTCTTTTTATTGATCCACAAGGTTTTTTGAGACGCAAAGATTCTCAAAATAACATTACTTTAGACAAAACTAACGTTGATTTGTCAAACATCAATGCAATTAAGGTTAATCTTGAGGAGGCACAACAAATTGTTCAGGGTACACCTGATGAAACAATGTTGGCATTACAGAAAAAAGGAGTAGAATATGTATTACTAACAAATAAAACAAATGTCTCTCTTTTAGTAAAAGACAAAATCTATTCTATTACCCTTCCAAATAAACAAATTCACGATACCACTGGAATTGGCGATATCTTTTGTGCTACATTTTGCTGTACAATGCTTAAAGAAAAGGACTTTTTATGGGCACTCTGTTTTGCGGGCGGTGCTGCTCAGGCTGCACTTGATTCAAAGAATGTAGGCTTGCAAAAAATTCCAAAAAAAGGAACTATTGAGACAAATGCTTCTTATTTTTACAATCTGGTAAAATTCAGAGATTTGTAATTCATTAATTTTTTATTGTACTGATTAGTTTGTTTCTTCTGTGCAAATAGGCATTTATGGTTCTGGGACTACAGATACCGCTGCAAAAACAATAAAAAAAATTTTAGATGAATCTGGAATTAAATCATTTTCAATAACAAAATCAAAGGGAAAACAAGTTGATTGTATTATTGTTTTGGGTGGAGATAAGGGGGTTAGAAATTATTTTCATAGAACCTTTGATTCCACTTCTCCTGTATTGGGAATTAGTGAAGGTGAGGCTAGTGGGTTCCTTGCTCAAATTGAACTCAGAGAATTTACCTCATATGTTAACATCTTAAAAAACCAAAACTATACTGTTGAAGAGGTTCCTCGACTCGGTGTAAAAATTGATGGAAAAAATGTGTATCCTGTACTAAATGATGTTGCCGTATTTTCTTCAAAGAGTGCAATGCTAATGGAGCATACACTACGCGTTAATGAGGAAGAAGTTTGGCACGATAATAGCGATGGAATAATTGTGTCTACTCCAATTGGTTCATCTGCATATTCAATGTCTGCTGGCGGTCCTGTATTATTTCAAGATTCAGCAGTATTTGAGATAATTTCTGTAAATTCCCTTGATGTGACTCGAAGACCAATCATTGTATCTAATAGCAGTTCAATTGAGATCGATGATATTTCTGCAAGACTGCATTGTGAGGTTGTTCTTGATGGTTTGGACAGATACCACGTCAAAAAAACTGTTGAATGTACTCAATTCTTTCCACCAGCAAAAATTATCCGACTCAAAAAAGACTCTACTGCAATTTCTGCACTTGCAAAAAAGGTACATCTTGCTGAAGAATTGCTTAGCATGCCTCCTAGCTCAAAACTACTTCTAAAGACACTAGAATATGAAGGAGCATTAACACAGAAGGATTTAGCAAACAAAACTTTACTTCCTGACAGGACTGTTAGATTGGCATTAAGTCATCTCTTGAAAAAGGGATATGTCAAAAAGAAAGTCTCAATCAGAGATGCCAGACAGAAAATCTATGAAATATCAAAGATAGAATAATTTTTCAAAAATCCTTATTTTTGGCAGTTTTGTTACTAGAAATGAAAATTATTTCTCTGATGCTGCTTTGATAAAGGCCACAAAAGATTCTTCAGGAAATCCAGGCCTACTGTTGAATTCTGGATGAAATTGAACTCCTAGATAGAATTTGTGTGATGGAATTTCAAGCATCTCCATTCTTTTTCCTTGATCACTTTCAGCTGAAAATATCAATCCATTTTTTTCAAATTCAGGAATGTGCTCTTTATTGATTTCATATCTATGCCTATGACGCTTACTGATAGATGTTGTGTTGTAGATTTTCTGTGCATTTGTATTTTCTTTGATTACTATTTCGTTTGCACCTAATCTGAGGGATCCTCCTTTATCTGAAATTTTCTTTTGTTCTGGAAGTAAATCTACTATGGGACTTTTTGTATCTGATTTAATCTCCGTGGAATTTGCATCTTCTAAATTCAAAACATTTCTTCCAAATGCAATTGCAGCTAACTGGAATCCAAAACATATTCCAAGATATGGTATGTTTTTCTCACGTGCATAATTTGCAGTTTGGATAATGCCTTCAGAGCCTCTTGTGCCAAAACCTCCTGGTACCAAAATCCCATCATAGTTTGATAGTATGCTATAATCTGTTATTGATTCAGAATCTATCCAGTCAATATCTGCTGATTTTCCTAACTGTGCTCCTGCATGTTTTAATGCATGATTTACACTGACATAACTATCTGCAAGTGTGACATATTTTCCAACTATTGCAATCTTCACTTTTTGGTCTTCGTGGTTTGTCATGTTATGTGCAATCTCATTCCATTTATCCCAATTAGCTGAAGCATTAACCATGCCCACTTTTCCAAATTTTGTAAATATTGCATCCATAATTCCCTGATCATAAAGTATCTGTGGCACCTCAAAAATTGATTTTACATCATGACATGACAAAACCTCTTTTGTTGTCACGTTTGTAAACATTGCAATCTTTTTCTTTGTTTTCTCTTCTAATGGTAATGTACATCTAACTGCCAAAAAGTCTGGCTGAATACCTATTCTTCTTAATTCTTGAACGCTGTGCTGGGTTGGTTTGGTTTTTTGCTCTCCTACTACATCAAGTGATGGGGCTAGTGTTACATGCACAAATATCACTCCTTGAGGTCCTTCTTCTACTCTCATCTGTCTGAGTGCTTCTAAAAAGGGCAGAGATTCAATATCTCCAACTGTTCCTCCACACTCTACAATCAAAAAGTCAAGTTTTTCATCTTCTGCAATCTTTCTAATTCTATTTTTAATCTCATCAGTTACGTGTGGAATAATTTGAACACATGCTCCTAGAAATTCTCCTTTTCTTTCTGCCTCAATTACTGAAGAATATACCTGTGCAGTTGTGATGTTGTGACTTTTTGGAATATCTTGGTTTAGGAATCTTTCATAATTTCCAATATCCATGTCGCATTCGCCCCCATCTTCTGTTACAAAGACTTCTCCATGGGCTACTGGATTCATTGTTCCTGCATCATAGTTGAGATATGGATCTATCTTGATGCATGAGACTCTTTGATCAGCTAGTTGTAATAATTTTGCAATTGAAGAAGTTGTTACTCCTTTTCCAAGGCCAGACATCACACCACCTGTGACAAAAATAAACTTCGTCTGCACATTAATGAAACGAACTTCGGGTTTTTGTATGTTTTGTCGATCATGATTAATTGAAATATATGTTACCAGTTTATTCTTCCATGAGACTTGGCCTTTTTGTTTTATCCTTACTAGTGGTATTTGTTCTCGGTTCTGGATCTTTTGCTTTTGCCCAGGCAACTCATACAATTGTAATCCCTTCAGGTGCATCAGATCCGGAAGCTCCGTACTTTTGGTCTGAACAAACCACTGGAATTACAACTGGAGAAATTATGGTATATCCAAATGATTCTATTACTTGGAAAAATGCAGATACTGCACCTCATACAGTGACCTCTGTTACTCAATCAGGTGAAATAGATGGTGTCTTTGACAGCATTTTTTTAGTGCCGGTGAGTCTTATTCTAGACAGTTTACAGAACTTGGTGATTTTTACTATTTCTGCAGCATTCATCCTTGGATGAATGGAATAGTTCATGTAGTAAAGAACCCTGGAAGTGTTCAGTCAATTAACAACGTTGGTTCTGGATTAAGTGATGATGGTTTTGGCTTTCAAGTCAAATACATTTTGGATACTAATCTCCAAAGAGATGTTGATATTGATACTTCTGAAAACACACTGACCTTCAAGATTTCTGGTGACACAGAAAATGAACAAATTACCTTTGTTCTTCCCCCTAAATTAATTGAAAATCCAAATTCTGTTTGGGTTGATGGTGAAATGAGTGATTTTCAAACTGATACTACAACTGGAACAAAATTGATAATTCCTATTGAACCTCATTCCAAGGAGATAAAGATCATGGGAACGCATGTCATTCCCGAATTTGGATTTTTTGCTTTGGGCATATTGAGTATTGGTCTGATTTCTACTGTATTCTTGATTCGTTCTAAATTTTCCTTAGTTTAGATAATCACGATCTTTACAATTGTAAAAAAACTTGTTATTTTTTTAACAAGTTTTAGATATTTCTAACGAGGATTTTTTATTTTTCATTATGTATAGTAATATGAGAACATCCAGGTGGTGGTCATGACTGAAATAGAGTTTCCCCTCCATAACAGCTTGAAAATTAGGCCACCATTCTCTGACGAACTGTAATTTTCATTAAAAAATTGTTTGTTTTTTGAGACTTTTTGTAAAAGATGCAATTTTTGACTCTAGTTTATTGTGAGGCGTTTTTTCAATTAATTTCAAATATGCACTTCCAACAATCACTGCATCTGCCCCTGCTTTGATGTATTTTTTTACATCTTCCGGAGTTGAAACTCCAAATCCAACTCCGATGGGAACTTTATCTTTGGTTTGTTTTTTAACATCTTTAATTGCTTTTAGCGTGTAATTTTTGATTCCTGTTTTGATTCCAGTTGTACCAAAAACTGCTACTAGATACAAAAACCCTGTTGATGTCTTTGCAATTTTTTGTATTCTTACCTTACTGGTGTTAGGAGATATTAGAAATATCGTATCTGCATTATTTTTAGCAGCTTGCAGATATTCTTTTGATTCTTCAATTGACATGTCAGGAAGAATGAATCCATCTATTCCCGCTTTTTTTGCTTCTAAGATAAATTTTGAATATCCCATATGATACAAGATGTTAGTATATGTCATCAATACTAGCGGGGTATCTGTTTCCTTTCTAATTTTTTTTACCAGGGAAAAAAACTTGCTAATTCTGGTACCTTTTTCAAGTGAGATTGTACTTGCATTCTGAATCACAGGCCCATCTGCTAGAGGATCTGAAAATGGAAAACCTAATTCAATAATGTCTACTCCTCCTTTTACCAGGCCTCTTACAGTTGAAATTGTTGCCTTTTCATTTGGAAATCCTGCCATGATGTATGATATCAGGGCTTTTTGATTTTTGGCCTCAAGTTCTGCAAATTTTGCTTTAATCTTTGACATTTTTATTCAGATAATTTTGTACTTCTTCAACGTCTTTGTCTCCTCTTCCAGAAAGTGTTACAACTATTGATTCTGAA
>JAOTZM010000108.1 GCA_029861345.1 Candidatus Nitrosopumilus sp. | reverse complement strand
AGATCTACAAACGCCTAAAATAATACTAAATTCTATTTTCATATTTTTTTGCGTCTATTTTTATCCCCAATTTGGTGAATGAATCCCCGTGGAGTTGAATCTAGAAAGCAGATATTTCATATAACAATAACTTCTGTCTAATAGTGAATAATGCAAGAAGAACCAAATCCGATAAAGGATTACCTATTTGATTACATTGAAAATTCCAATACAATTAAAGAATTAGTTGTACAAAAAAAATTTGATCAAATCATAAATGAAATAATTCAAAATTGTTATGATAAAATAATTTCTATGGGAAACAAAGATGAAGTAGTGGGAGTATTGGCAACAGGATTACTACATTATCTGCTTACAAATGCACTCATAAACAGCCAAAGAAAAGTAGAGTATCAAGGAATTGAAATAGACATAATAGTTCCAGATTTTAAAACATTAGAGAAAGATCCAAAAAAAACATTGATAATCTGCATTCCAAAGTCATCAAATAAGAAGATCATCGAAGAGAAAATACTTCAGTTAGAAAAAATCCAACTTGAAAAAGAGAATATTTGGATAGTTTTATCAGAAAATATTTCATTAGACAAAAAATCGTTTGTTCTATCTAAAGAAAATAATTCATTCACCTCAATAATTTTTGAGATTGCCCAGTTTAGTAATGTTGGGGGAACAAATAAATTCAAAATTTTACGAGTATAAACAAATTATTTTAGTAATAATTTGAAATCAAGATTCTTTTTGTAAATCCTATAAAGTGAATCATTACTCAAGTCGTTGATAAATGGAATGGTCCCTAATACAGGTACTTTAGTTAGACTCTTTAGATCACGCGTTAACTCTTTTGGTTTATATCCATCTGAATCAAAATTATTAATGATAATTCCCTTGATTGGGATTTTGTATTTCTCACACATCTTTACTGTCATTATAGTATGATTGATGGTTCCGATTTTGGTTCGAGTTACAAGTATAGCTGGAATTTTCATGTTTTTAATCAAATCAGTAACAAAATAGTCCTTAAGAATAGGAGTCATTATTCCACCCATGCCTTCAACTAGCATCATAGAATGCTTCTTTGATAGATTCTTAAAACTTGAAAGAATAGAATCGATTTTTGGTTTTATCTTAAGATTTTTCCAAGCAGTATAAGGAGATGCAGGAATTGGAAAATATTGAGGATTTAGCAAACTTTCAGAATCATTTACCTGAGCGGCATTTGCAAGAATTTCCACATCTTCAGATTTGAACCCTTTTTTCTGAGGAATACCTGCTGCAAAAGGCTTCATAATACCTACGTCAACCCCCATTTTTCTAAGAGTTACCGCTAGACCTGCAGTGATGTATGTTTTTCCAACATCAGTATCAGTTCCTGTAATGAATAGTGATTTCAATGAACAATATTTAAAATCCCGATTGATTAAGCTTATCGTATTATTATTTAATAGATAATAATACCAACATTAATTACATATTACGGCTTGAAAAATTCTTCAGAATCACTTGAGAGTTGTGACTATTCAAAAAAGATTAAAAACATCATGAATGCAGCCAAAAAAACATTGAGCGCTGAAAATTATGAAATATTACAAAATTATGACATAGATCTTTTGAAATCATCGATCTCATTTAGTGTCAGAACAACATACATCCAGAGCACAAAGATTTGATGCATCAATTTACAACATTGCACCACTAACTGAAAATAAAATTATCATAAAGAAACTAATGAAAAACAATTGGTAGCAGCATTACCTAATGATGTTCAGCAATGTCTGAAAATAAAGTTTTATTCAACTTAGGAAGTATTAGATTATTTTTTTGAATATCTAATATCTTGCAAATCTAACTGATAGTACCAAAATCAGCATAGATTGTACAAATTTAGCCATTAATCATTAGATACTTCACATGATGGACAATTATTATATTCACTAGGATAAGCGACAGTATAATTTGTACAGATTTTTGAAGGACTCATTTTTAGCCTTACAGAAAAATTGTATATTATCTTGACCTGAAATCCCAAAAATTGGGACTAAGAAATCTCTGATTTTTTAGCACTAAGGAGGTATTGAAATTTTTCAGACATACAAGTTTACCGATAAAGAGTAAAAATAGAATCCCATTATTACTGCCTAGAAAATAACTTTATCCACATTATAATGAAAAGTTGACAGTTCATGGCTATGTAGAAACCATCAGATTTTGGCTGTATTGTAGATCAGATGATATCACTAGATCCATTTGGAATGACTCATTTTTCATCTAATGAAACATTTCAGATTGATTCGTATTTTATTTTACTAAAATCCCTAAAGAACTCTCCCTGATGCTCCCCTTAGTACCTCCACAATTATCTATAATCTCAGTCTCCATAGCGGTTAGAAAATGATTGTACTGCTATTTCATATGTTTCCTATTCCCATTTTTGGAAATACTTAATTATTATAATATTTTAATATAGTATGATAAATGCTCAGAAATATACAATCATCAGAGGAAGATCATTCTTTAAAGAATTATTCAATAAATTTCAGTGGATCTCAGAAAAACTATTGTGTCGGGTTTATTTCACTCGTTAAACCCTCTATAAAAATGGACTTTCTATCAAAAGCTAAATATTCTCAAATTTTCTTAAACTCTGTCGCGAAAATTTTAACACGGTTTGGTGGTGTTGTAATTAAACATAAGGAAGACATGATTCTGTATTATTTCCCTCAATCATCAAAAATCTCTAGGAAATATGGATTTAGGAGTTGCCTTGAAAGTTGCATCACTTTAATAAATGAAAAACATACTATGTCCTTTGTATCACAAGAATCAGGCTTACCTCCAATTGATTTTTGCATAAGTGTAGATTTTGGAAAAGTTGCAATTATGCAGTCAAATTTTTCATCCAATCCAGATCTTATAGGACCTACAGTAAACATTTGTTCAAAAATTAATTCATTTGCCCCCATTAATGGAGCAGTGTTGGGCAATGATCTGTACGAAATAGTGAAAAAATGTCATGATTATAAATATCAAAAACTAGGACAGTACACTGTTGGTCTAAAACAATCATATCCCGTATATCGCTTAATATCCACCTCAGATGCAAATTAGATTCATAATGGAATTTAAATTACATAATTCACAAGTTTTTATTATTTCACGTCAAAATGTCCAGCGATGAATTATTACATAAATTAAGAGAGTCTCAACAACTGCAATTCTTACTGGAATATTCAGATATTCCAGAAAAAAATACCATATGTTTTGTTGATTTGATAAATTCTACTAAAATTGCATCTAGTATGTCTTCTGAAAAAATGATCAGATACTATGAAATTTTTCTTAATTCTATTGCGCAAATAGTAGAAAGTTTCAATACAAATATCGTTAAAAATTTAGGAGATAGTATTTTGTTTTATTTTACAAGTGATGAAAAAAATAATGGATTATTTTTTGAAAATTGTATAGATTGTTGTATAAGCATTCTGAATAAAAAAAGTGAGATAAACTCTAAAATGAAAAAAGAAGGACTTCCAGATGCAAACTATCGTGTAAGTGCAGATTATGGTGACATATTATTAGGAAAAACATCTACTTCGTATGTTGATGATATTATTGGTGAACCTGTAGACAGGTGCTATGATATGAATCATCTCGGCACATCTGATGAATTAGTCATTGGTGAAAAACTTTACAATGAAATTAATCCTTCAGACAATTACAAATTTGTAGAACATAATGAATCAACAAAAATTTTTAATGGTGATTATCAAGTATACATTGTAAAAAAGTAGATTCTTAAAAAATGATTCTACAAACAACTGCAAAAATTATGGTATATGAAATTGAATAGATCTATTTTAATGTCAATTAATGTAAAAATTATCCTCGTTTTAGGACTTACTGTTACTGTACTATTTACCGTAGCAACGATTGTGGGTTATCAAACTACTGATGCATTACTTCACAATCGTATGGAGAATCAATTAACTAGTGAGTCGATCAGCAGAGGTAATGCTCTAAAAAATCTTATCATTACCCGTATACAACTAATTGATCTTTTTTCAACAAATGATATTATTAAAAATTTAGTGTCAGAAATAAATGAAAAATCTAATGATCCCTTAGATAAACAAAATTCTTTAGAATATCGTCAAGAGGTATTTCTTGGGGAGTTTGAAAAATTTCAAAACATATTTCAGTCTTCATTAGGTCTTGTTGAATTAAAAATTCTTGGAAAAAATGGCAATGTTTTGTACTCCTCAAATGAATCAAACAGTAATTATTTACAATCTGATGTATTTCCAAGAGATTTGACTGAATCTTTTTTTGAATTAATACAAACCAAAGAAGGCAAGCGACTAATGACTGTAATTGCCCCCATAATACAAACAGAAGGCAATGAGGACTACGTAATGGGTCTAATCATAGCTTATCTCGATACAAAATCAATTGATGAAATTTTGTTAAATCGTGATGGCTTGGGGGAAACAGGAGAGGTCTATCTTGTAAACAGTGATTATGTTTTGATATCAGAATCTCGTTTTGTTGAAAATGCTCCATTTAATCAAAGCGTGCATACACTAGGAACGATTGAATGTTTTGAAAATGGAATGGAAGTAAATGACATCTATCCTGATTATCGAGGAATACCAATTTTTGGACATACTTATTGTTCAAGAGACATGGGTTTTGTTTTGTTAGCAGAGATCAATGAGGATGAAATATTTAGACCAATTACAACTCTTCAAAACATCCTACTTGGTACAACCATTGTTGTTTCAGGAGGAGTTGGACTTATTGCTTTTTATATCTCCAGAACCATCTCAAGGCCCATTACAAAACTACGGGATGCCGCTGACAGGATAACAAGAGGAGACTATGAATATGAAATCAACTCTACATCAAGAGACGAAATAGGTCAATTATCATATCATCTTAACGATATGCGAAAAAGTATTCTTTATAAAATTACAGATCTCAAAGATACCGAGTCAAGACTCCAACAAGCATTAGAGCGTAACAAAATAGATTCTAAAATTATCGAACATCATATGTCAGAACTTGAAAACATTAATGAAGAGTTAGTCCAAAAAGAAAAACTAAAAGATGAATTTCTAAGCATGACATCACACGAACTTAAAACTCCTCTTACTCCAATAATGGGATGGTGTGATGCATTAAAAGATCCTGATATTATTGGAGATCTGACAGAAGATCAATGTGATGCGGTAAATGCAATTGAATCAAATGTAACTAAACTTAAGATATTGATAGATGATCTACTTGATGTACAAAAACTAGAACTTCAACAAATGAGATTTAAGAATGAAGACGTTGATGTGGATATACTTTGTAAACGAATTAATGATGATTTTGGGTTTCTGATAAAAGAAAAACAAGCACAATTGATAATCTCAATGGATAAAATTCCAATTTTCAAATCTGATGAGGGTAGAATTTCACAAGTTTTGTCTGCATTATTGTCCAATGCAGTTGACTATATCCCTGAGAAAGAGGGTAGAATTGATGTAAATATCAAAGAAATGAACAATCAGATCATTTTTTCTATTAAAGATAACGGCATTGGCATATCTAAAGAAAATCAAAAACTACTTTTCAAAAAATTCTATCAAATAGATACATCTCATACCAGAAAACATGGGGGTACAGGTCTTGGTTTGGCAATATGCAAAGGAA
>JAOTZM010000102.1 GCA_029861345.1 Candidatus Nitrosopumilus sp. | reverse complement strand
CTTCCAAAAGCTGATCTTGTTATTTTACTTGATGTTACACAAAAAGAGTCGTTTCACAGACAGAAAAATCACAGAGACAAGTTTGAAAAAAATGAAGAATTTCTAAGAAAGATCTCCAAAATTTACCAAACTACTGCCAGGAAAAGACACTGGAAAATTATTGATGCATCAAAATCTCAACAAGAAATACATGAAGAAATTTTGAAAACATTTTCAAAGAAAGTAGGACTATGAAAAAAAATTATCTTGACATAATTGATCCGATTCATGATTTTATCCGTGTCTACGATCATGAGCTATCAATAATTGACAATCCGATTTTTCAGAGATTAAGACGAATTAGACAACTCTCAGGTGCTCATTTGACATATCCTGCAGCTCAGCATACAAGATTTGAGCACTCATTGGGTGTGATGCATATTGCCAGTCAGGCAGGCCATGCATTAAATGAAAAAGGATTTCTCAAACCAGATAATATACAAATACTTCGGTTAGCTGGCCTCTTGCATGACATAGGTCACGGGCCTTTTTCTCATCTTTTTGAGGAGATAATCCAGGAAAAGAAAATTTCACATGAAGACTTTGGTAAAGAAATTATCCTAAAATCTGAAATCGGTGACAGTCTATCAAAAAATGGTTTTGACAAAAAGCTCATTACAAAAATTGCATTTGGTGATTCCAAATTTCAATACATGAATGAAATTGTTTCAGGGGCCTTAAGTGCAGATATGATGGATTATTTACTTCGAGATGGTTATTTTACAGGAGCAGAGCACGCAAAAATTGATCACAAAAGAATCACCCAATCCCTTGACATACATCAAAAGAAACTGGCCCTGGAACGCTCAGCATTATATTCCTTTGAATCAATGATGCATTCCAGATATCAGATGTTCAAGGCAGTTTATTTTCACAAAACTGTAAGGGCAGCTGAAGTAATGTTAATTGAAGCATTAAGACTATCTGATGATGAGTTTGGCTTTACCAGTTTTAATCTAAATGAATATGTCAAACTTACAGACGAATATGTCTTATCCACTCTGATCTCATCCAAGTCTTCAAAGTTAAAGCGAGCCAGAGAATTTGCCCAAGACTATCAAAATAGAAAATTGCTCAAATGTGTATTTGAGAGAATATTGACAAGCAGAACCAATTTGAAAAAAACTAGAACCAACGAACTTAGAGAGGCAATTTCTAAAAAATCCAAAGTTGATGAGAATGAAATTTTTGTAGACAGTTCTGTTACCCCTTCAATTCCTCTTGCACCATCCAAAAATGAATCAAAATCAATTATTCTAATTACAAATGAGAATGGAAGATCCTTGGCAAAAGAGATGCCAATTTCAGAGATACCTGTGGTTTCAGCAATCTCTGGATTCATGAATATTCTTAGAATCTATACCCATCAAAAGAACAGAAAAAAAGTTGAAATTGCCGCAAAATCAATCATTGGTGATCTAAAGTGAAAAAAAGAATTGTAATCAAATTATCAGGGAGGGTTTTTGGCATGGATAATGTCAAAATACTAAAAGACTATGCCCAGTTTCTTGTAAAAATCAGCAAGGTTTGTCAGCCAATTATTATTGCTGGGGGCGGAAACATAGCAAGACACTACATCTCTCATGCAAGATCTTCTGGTGCAGATGAATCTACCCTTGACGAACTTGGAATTGAAATTTCTAGACTTAACGCAAAGTTGTTGATTTATGCTTTAAAGAACAAGGCATATTCGCATCCACCAACTACTTTACAGGAAGTAAGACATGCCGTAGATGATGGATTAATAGTTGTTACAGGCGGTTTGCATCCTGGTCAAAGTACCAATGGTACTGCGGCATTAATTGCTGAAAAAGTTCAAGCAGAACAGTTCCTTAATGCCACTGATGTTGATGGTGTCTATGATATGGATCCAAACAAATTCAAACAAGCAAAAAAATTCAGACGAATTGAGCTAAAAAACTTGAAAAATATGCTGGTTCATGAAGATTCTGTTGCAGGAGGCTATGACTTGATGGATATTGTTGCTCTAAAAATTATTGAACGTTCTAAAATCAAAACACAAATCCTAAAGGCTGATCTAAAAATGATTGAAAAGGCTATCAAGGGCGATAACGTGGGTACTGAAATTATTCTACCTTCAAAATAATTACTCAGAAATTTCGTTTTGAACTGTTGGTCTTGTTTCAGACCAGATCTGAATCTCCTTTCCTGAATATTCTGCAATTCCTGATTCTCGAAGTTTTTTGAAAATTGACAGGGCTTCTTCTTTTGTTACTGCCTTTGATTGAGCCTTTGTAAAACCATCTTTATCCACAATAATTGCCACATGTCCCTCCGGGGAAACAATCACCGCAGTAAAATCTTCCTCTCCGACTGGTTGAAAATTTCCATCAACTTTTTTGGTAGTCAAAGTCAACATTCCAAATCCAGCTGCCTCAAACATCTTCATTTGTGATTTGCTTGCTCTTTGTTTTCCTTGTTGTACTGCTTGAAAATACTGCATGATTTTTGCTATCCCCAATGGTATAATAACTGTCTCAACATTTAAGATATCTGGAGAGTAAGCAAAATAATGAATCCTAAAATCTTTGTAGGTGTTGCAATTGCAGTACTAATTGCTATATTGGGTGGGATTCTTTCGATGGGACCTTCAATGGGTGGTATAGAACAAGACACAACTGTTAATGAAATTGCTCCACAAGTTAAGCCTCTTGAAATTGAACTAGATGATATTTCTGTTACCAAAATTTCCGAACGATCAGCTACAATCAAAATCGCATTCAAAATTTCTAATCCTAATGAACGTTCTATGATTGTTCAAACTATGGATTATCAATTATTTGAAACAGGATATTCAGAGTCTGAACAAATTTCTGGTGGTCAAATTGGAAGCAGACCTGAGGGAATGGTGGAATTTGGCTCAAACTACTATACTCTTCTTGGTGAGAACTCAATAATACTAAAAGATACCATCTCTTTAAAAAATTCCGGAAATACTCCTGAATTATGGGCAGCCCTTGAAGATAATACTACAACTTGGCGAGTTTCCGGTGATGTCTTTTACAATCTAAGCTCTATGACAAGTGGCCAAGAAAATGAACTCCATTTTGATTTTACCCAATAACATCAATTGTATCACAAAATTTTAAAATTATGATATTTTGTTTTTAGAGAAAAAATATTAGCAAAGTTATAAAAGCCAGAAGAGTGGATTTTTATCAAATGGCAGAAGCAGGTATGGCCGCATTTGGAACCGCAATAGGAATGGCAATTGCACTAGCAGTAGTGTGTTTTGCTCTTCGTGGTAAAGGACATCCAGAACCACTAGATTAAACAAGGAAGTTTTTCCTTTATGATATTTTTCATATATCTAGACTAGTCTTTCTTACTCATTCCTAACATTTCTGCTAGGGTTACCTGTTTGGCATTCCTCCTTTTTGTAAAACATCTTTCATAATATTGGCAATTAGAACATTCAGTCGATGGCTCTAAGATAGGCGTCTTCTGTTCTTTAAGAAGATCATTTAGAACACGAACACGTCTGATTACTTCTTCAAACATCTTTTTGTTGCGTGTTAATGAAAATGTTGTTTCTTTTTTATCTCCAGTGATGTAAATAATAATTCCATCATCTTTGTCGTATATCCACATGCAAGCATTAAGATATAGAACATCACTTGCTTGAGGATTTTCTAATTCGTCTAGGGCTGATCTAAATAAAAGAATAGAATCATCTATCATCATGTCTACCTGTCCCTTTAGTTTGATATCGTCTATTGCAAATTCTTTGGACTCACTTCCATACTGCAATTTTCTTAGTAATCCTGAAAGAAGGTCATTGAATCCGCTCCTTTCAATCTCTTTAGGCTCTATCCTATCATAGTATGAGCGTCTTAGACATTGTACTACTTCATTAAGATGAATGGTTTGAATATTTTTAGAGTCTATCTCAATCTCTAGTTCTTTTCCTATAGATCCTATTGCATTTTTAATGATATTTCGAAAATCTCTATCTCCCATCATGATGTCTCATCTTGAAACTTGATCAATAAAGGTTAATTCATAATCTCATTGAGGTACTTTGAAATTCTGCCTGAAAAAGCAAGTGTAACAAAATGAACTGCAAATCCTAACACTGCTGCTATAATCAGATTCCCAGTTCCATAGTAGATTCCCAAAAATGCTCCTAGTGAGGGTAGGGCAAAGATCAATGCCATAGAGATACTAACCCAATTCGTAAGAACATCTATTGGTTTTTCAGTTTTTTTCGTTGGAAATTTACTCATATTTTATACCAAATTATTCTGTCTCTAAAATCAATTTTGACATTGTGGTTTCTGTTGGTATTTTTTGTTCAACTGCATAAGCAATTGCTGCAAGATTTCTTACTTCATATGCAGTTAGTTTTGTAATTCCTACTGTTGTTGCTAAACTGAACATTTTTGTAAAAGAGTTCAATGATGCTTGATAAATTGCTAATTCAAAAGCTCTTTCAAATTCAGCAATTGCATCTAATTCATTTTCATTTTGAGGAACCAAATCCTTGTATTTTGTGTTAGAAAGTTCATTGAATGCATCTCTTATTGTTCCAGCCGACATCATTCTTCCTAGCAAATCTTTTGCAGCTGGAGATTGAATTATAATTAAATCCTGAATTTGTTGCTCATCTAGTCCCCAAAACTTTCCTCTAATCACCCCTAAAATGTTGTAAAAATCAACATCCATTCCAACTAGTTTACTGGCATCTATGTCTCCAGATCTGAGTGCCTTTACAAGACGTGTATACAGAATTTTATCAAAATAGGTATCAAAGATTTGGATGTTCTTTTTATCTGCGTACAAAGCTGCAGCCTTTGTAATATCTTCAGCATATTCAACTTGGTTTAAGCTTGCAACTGCTTCTTCCAGATTTTTTGCAACTAGGGCTTTAACTACAATATCTCTTTGTTTGATTAGTTCTTCAGCACGAAGATTAATGTGAGTTTCAATCTCTTCTTGAGATTTTCCCAAAACCTTTCCTTTTAGAATTTGTTTTAGATTAGAAATTGTAAATTTCAAAAAATAAGCATCTAAAATACCTGAATCTCCGGCAGTTTTTGCTATGCCATAATGGACATCAGCTAGGTGGCCTCTTAGAGCATTTTCAATACCATGAGATGTGTAAGGTTTCTGAACTTCAGCTACTGCCTCAGAATAAATGGTATTTTTAATTCGAGTCATCAATTCATCAAGATCTCTTGATTCTGCCAAAGTTTGAAAATCTGCTTTTTTTAGTAATTTCCCTCTTTTACTGTAGGATTTGACCGATGCATAGACGTTTTTAGATCCACCCATTTAGATTATTCTCAATATATAACCGATTTTAATGTTTGGCGCTGTCTTGGTTGTGAATAATGATACTTTGGTCCATAGGCTATGCCTTTGATGTTACAATTGTAATTCTAAAGGTAATGGATGTCGTATGGCCTGACAGAATCAAAGTCACTCCTAAAGAAGAGTGGATTAGTCTCGATTTGGCACAGCACGGAGAAATAGCATACGTCAACGAATAGAAAAAATCCTTGTTCTTTTCTTCTTTTTATTATTTAATACAAATCAATTTAGATTTGTTCAATTTACCAATACCATGTTAATCTCTACAACTGAACTTAATTCAATTCTAAATGATCCAAATATTTTGATTATTGATACTCGCTCTTTCAAGGAATATTCAGAAGGTCATATTTCAAGGGCTGTAAATTTAGATCTATTTGCATTTCACTGGATAGATACAACAAAAGAAGGAATACAAAATTTTAACAAACAGACAGAGATGATTTTTTCATTTGTAGGGGTAAGCGCTGAAAAGAAAGTTGTATTTTATGATGATGTTTCTGGTATGTTGGCTGCAAGGGGTGTTTGGATGTTAGAATATTTTTCACATCTCGATGTATCAATGTTAGATGGTGGCATAAAAAAATGGACAAAAGAAAATAAACCTCTTGAAACAAAATTAAACCCATTTCA
>JAOTZM010000059.1 GCA_029861345.1 Candidatus Nitrosopumilus sp. | reverse complement strand
TCCTTCCAAGAATATTTGTTGTAAACTGTTTCTGGAACTAATTGTTTGAATGGTTGAGAACCGCCATCATACCACTTAGTAAAGAACTCGTAGAGGTGAAGCCTGAGAGACTGGATGTAAACAATCAATCCTTCAATCATCATGATTCCTATCTGTCCTCCAACAATTAAGACAAGAGCAGTTGGTGAATCAAGTCCTCCCATACCTGCATAGGCCTGGTTAACTGTTAGCAAAAGAGCTGCATGCACTAACAACATAATTCCAATTCGGGCATAACTGATTGTGTGAGCCAGACATTCAATTGTCTTTCCAAGGAATACTTCCATTATGACACTTACCATGTCTCCTCCAGCTTCAGGGTGTTTCTTGTTGTGTTTTATTCCACCAATAATCATCAATACAATACATGCAAGAATTATGATAATTGAAACTCTAACAACTAGCCAAACAACTGCCCATTCTCCAACTAGTACAGTAACCCAAGGAACTGCTTCTGTGTGAATCTTGGAATACATGTTCATTACATCATATCCAGAACCAATTGCTCCCATCATTACTCCGAAAACTCCTAACCACATGAACAAGTTTGGAATTGCTTCAAAGATCAATGTGTCTTTGTCGCCCCTCTTGATGTAGTTTCTAATTCTCAAAAGGAAAGCCCATCCAAGATGTATAACTCCAATAAAGATTGAAACTTTGAGAATCATGATTACTTGATCAAATGTTAGCTGTGCGACAGTAATTGAACCAACTAACCATGATATAGAATGAAGCGGTCCACCTTCATGTAATAAAGACCTAAATGGTTCAAAATATTCTAAGTGAAAACCAAACGCTTCTCCTTGGAAAACTCCCGCAACCGCACCTGCTGCACCAGACATTCCAAGCAACATTCCCCATCTTGAAAGAGTACCTTGTCCTTTGAATTTGAATAATAATCCTAATCCCATAAGCAATAATCCGTGACCTACATCTGCAAACATAATTCCATAAAATATTGGCCACATAAGGGCAATCATCCAAGTGGGATCAAATTCTCCTCGTCTAGGAATTCCTTGACTGTGAGTAATTACTTCATAAGTTCTGACCCATTTTGGATTATCCAAATAAACAGGAAGGTTTGAAAGCTTCTCTTCATCTGTTATCTCTTCTGTTATTGAGGTCCATTGACTCGTTGCCTGTTTGAATTTCTTTTCCATCTTCTTTGGAATATATCCTTGTATGACTGCAAAATTTTTAGTACCTCCTGGTTTACGCAGTGTTTCAAGGACTTCTTTTGCTACAAATGCATTCTCATGCATTATTAGAATTTCACCACGAATTTTTTTTGTAGTAGAAGATAATTTTTTTGAAATAGATTTTTGTTTTTCTGTTAACTCCTTTATTTTTTCTTCTGCTAAAGAATATGCTTCACTTGGAATTTGAGGGAATTCTTTTGGTATGCTAAATGGATTCGAATTAAGGGCTCGCATAACTTTGAGAATTTTATCAGAATCATCAATATCAGAAATTATTATAATTGCTGATTTTTCTTTAGATTCTAAATCATATTTGAAAATTGGTATGCCTTCTAATGATCGCTCAATCTCACCATAATCAGAGGAATCAATTACAAATAGATTTACGTAAAAATTTTTCATGGATCCAAAACCACTTAGATCAACTTTCAGCTTGTTTGCAACTTGTAATGTTTCTTTTAATGATTTGAATTCTTCTAAAGAGTGGTTGACCCTTGTATTTTCTTCTAGCAATTTAGCTGCTTCAGTAATACTTTCTGGAGTTTTCTCCAGATCTGCAATCATATCTTCAATTTCATTAATGTCATAATTTTTCTTTTTAAATACAGTACCTTTGAAAAGAATCTCCATGATGCCAACTCGTAAAGGAATGCCCAATCCCTTGATCACGTCTTCAATAAATTGATGTATTTTTTGTGCCCGTAAAAGCAAGTCATCAATTTCAGAAGTAACTGTTTCATTTTCCATCTCCATCTTATGAAACCATTCAAACTCAGCCAGACGTGATATTACTTTTGGAGATTCGGTTCTAGGAAGTATAACACTGCCCATTAAAAGATCTGCAACCGTCACATTTCCAACGGCAATTATTACATTATAAAATCTTTCTAAGTCCAAATTAAAAATATGATTTTTTTAATGCCTCAAACTCCTCCCAAACATTAAAATCTATTATTAAACGACCCCCTCATATTGGCATCTAATTCGTCATTAGAACAAGCTATTGACAAAATTCTTGTGAAAACAGAGAAAGAAATTCTATCAGATCTCGAAAAAACAGGTTCAGATTCTAAAAATATACTAGATAATGCCCTTCCTAAACTACAACAGGAATATGATAAAATTATCTCAGATGGAAAAAAAGAAGCCGATAAAATTGAAAAACAGATTGTTGGCAGTTCTGATATAGAGCTCAGAAATAAACAACTTTTATTATTAGAAGAAGCAGTTGACAAGGTTTTTTCAAAAGCACTAGATCAAATAGCTAATGTAGATAGAAACGATGACTACTCAAACCTGATAAAGACTTTGTTAAAAGAATCAACTAATGTTTTAGGTACTTCTGAAATTACGGTTAATACAAATACTAAAGATAAAGATATAGTACAATCTATGCTCTCTCAATTCCCCGGATCTGAATTAGGTTCAGACTCAATTGATTGTCTTGGTGGAATAATAGTAAAGTCAAAAGATGGTTCAATGACATTTGATAATACAATTGACGCAAAAATTGAACGCTTGAAGCCTTTAATAAGGAAAGAAATTGCATCCAAGTTCGGAGTAGGAAATTAAAATGGCAGCTCAGGGTAGAATTGTTTGGGTAAGTGGTCCTGCAGTAAGAGCAGATGGTATGTCTGATGCAAAGATGTACGAAACTGTAACTGTTGGCAATTCAAAACTAGTCGGTGAAGTAATTCGATTAACTGGAGATGTCGCATTTATTCAAGTTTATGAATCAACCAGCGGACTAAAACCAGGTGAACCAGTTATTGGAACTGGAAATCCACTTAGCGTGTTATTGGGTCCAGGAATTATTGGACAACTTTATGATGGAATTCAAAGACCTCTAAGAGAGTTATCAAAAGCTTCTGGCTCGTTTATTGGTAGAGGTATTACAACTACTCCTGTTGATATGACCAAAAAATACCATTTTGTTCCAACAGTAAGTAATGGTGACGAAGTTTCTGCAGGGAACGTAATTGGAACTGTTCAAGAAACTGATCTTATTGAACACTCCATCATGGTTCCACCAGACCATCCAGGTGGAAAAATTTCAAACATTGTAGCCGAAGGAGATTATGATTTAGAAACTGAACTAGCTTTATCTGAGAAAGATGGTCAAACCATTCCTCTGAAGATGTATCACCGATGGCCTGTTAGAAAACCACGTCCATACAAAAACAGATACGATCCAACTGTTCCACTTCTAACTGGACAACGTGTTATAGACACATTTTTCCCCATCGCAAAAGGTGGAACTGGTTCAATTCCTGGAGCATTCGGAACAGGAAAGACTGTTACATTACACCAAATTGCTAAATGGGCTGATTCTCAAGTTGTAGTTTACATTGGTTGTGGTGAAAGAGGAAATGAAATGACTGAAGTACTTGTTGAATTCCCACACCTCAAAGACCCACGTAGTGGAAAACCACTTATGGACCGAACTGTCCTTGTTGCAAATACTAGTAACATGCCAGTAGCAGCAAGAGAGGCAAGCATCTACACTGGTGTAACTATTGCAGAATATTACAGAGATATGGGTAAAGACGTTGTACTAGTAGCAGACTCTACAAGTAGATGGGCCGAAGCCCTCAGAGAAATGAGTGGTAGACTAGAAGAAATGCCTGCAGAAGAAGGATACCCATCATACCTAGCATCAAGATTAGCAGAATTTTATGAAAGAGCAGGTCGCGTTAGAGCGGCTGGTAGTCCAGACCGTGACGGTTCAGTAACTCTAGTTGGTGCTGTATCTCCATCAGGTGGTGACTTTACAGAACCAGTTACAACTCACACAATGAGATTTATCAAAACTTTCTGGGCTTTGGATGCAAAACTTGCATACTCTAGACACTATCCATCAATTAACTGGATGAACAGCTACTCTGGTTATCTTGCAGATATTGCAAAATGGTGGGGTGAAAACATCAATGAAGATTGGCTAAGTCTTAGAAGTGAAGCATATGGCGTTTTACAAAGAGAAGATACGCTAAAAGAAATTGTTAGACTCTTAGGTCCAGAAGCATTACCTGATGAAGAAAAGCTAATCTTAGAAGTTGCAAGAATGGTCAAGATTGGTCTGCTACAACAAAACTCATTTGATGATGTTGACACTTATTGTAGCCCAGAAAAACAATATAAATTATTGAAATTATTAGTTGACTTTTACAAGAAAGGTCAACAAGCACTCAAAGAAGGTGCATCATTATCTGATATCCGAGAGATGTCTGTAGTAACTTTATTACTTAAAGCAAGAATGGATGTCAAAGACGATGAGATGCCAAAACTTGATAAATTAGAGAATGATATGCAAGAACAATTCAAATCAATTACAGGAGTGAAAGTATCAAATTGACAACAGAGGGTGGAGTTCAATACAGCAAGATTGCAGAAATCAAAGGGCCACTAGTAATTGTTGACGATGTAGAAAATGCAGCATTTGATGAACTCGTAGAAATTCAAACTACAGACGGTGAGAGAAGATTAGGTAAAGTTCTCGAAGTAGGAAATGGTAAAGCAATCGTTCAGGTCTTTGAGGGAACCACGGGATTATCTATTTCTGGAACTAATGCTAAATTTGTTGGTAAGGTTATGGAAATGCCAGTATCAAAAGAGGTACTTGGCAGAGTATTTGATGGACTAGGTAGACCAAAAGATGGCCTGCCAGATCCAATTGCTGATCAATTTATTGACATTAACGGTGAACCAATGAATCCTGAACAACGTGAATATCCAAAGGACTTCATTCAAACCGGTGTATCTGTAATTGACGGAATGATCACTCTAGTTAGAGGACAAAAACTTCCAATCTTTTCCGGTTCTGGTATGTCTCACAATCTTTTGGCAGCACAAATTGCAAGACAAGCAAGTGTTGTTGGAACACAAGATGACTTTGCTGTGGTCTTTGCTGCAATTGGTGTGCAATACAGTGAGGCAGAATATTTCAGACGAAGTCTTGAAGAATCTGGTGCACTAAAAAGAAGTGTTCTATTTCTTAATACTGCAGATGATCCTGCTATTGAAAGAATTATCACTCCACGTGTAGCTTTAACTGTCGCTGAATATCTGGCATTTGAATTAGGAATGCACGTTCTAGTTATACTCACTGATATGACAAATTATGCAGAAGCATTAAGAGAGATTAGTGCAGCAAGAGAAGAGGTTCCTGGAAGAAAAGGCTATCCTGGTTATCTTTACACTGACCTTTCAACAATCTATGAAAGAGCAGGTAAGCTAAACGGAAGAAAAGGCAGTGTTACCCAAGTTCCAATTTTATCAATGCCATCTGATGATATTACTCACCCAATTCCTGACCTTACTGGTTACATTACAGAGGGACAAGTAGTACTTGGCAGAGATTTGTTTAGACAAGGAGTTTATCCTCCAATCAATATTTTGATGAGTCTTAGTAGATTGATGAAAGACGGAATTGGTGAAGGAAGCACAAGAGCAGATCATGGTGAAATTTCTAATCAAGTTTATGATGCATATTCTAGAGCACAAGAAGTGAGAGCCCTAGCAGGTATTGTAGGTAAAGCAGGACTTACTGAAATTGACTTGAAATACATGGACGTTGGTGATGTTTTTGAAAAAGAATTTCTTACACAAGCAACTGATGAGAATAGAACCATTGAAGAGACGCTTGGTGTTTTGTGGAAGATTGTTTCAAAGCTACCAAAGAATGAGATTACTAAAATCAAAGATAAATTCATAGAACAATACTATCAGGAGGAGTAGTAAAATGTCATTTGGACAAAATGTTGCTGCCACAAAAATTGAACTTTTAAAATATAAAAAATCTAGTCAAGTCGCCGTAATGGTTCAAAAAATTTTAGATGATAAACGTAAGGTTCTCTTAAAAAATATTGAAGAGATGATTGAAGAAGCATCCAAGGCAAGAGGTGGAATTTGGGATCCTTTACAAGATATCTACAAATCAGTTAATGAAGCATATTTGGCATTAGGAACTGGAACTGTTGACTCTGTTGCTGAATCCACACCTCCGGTAATGGAAGTAGATGTACGTGTACGCAGAGTTGTTGATGTAAAAATTCCAGCATTATCTGTTACAGAAAAAGACACAAAATCAATGCCTTATGGATTTGCAGATACAAACTCTTCAATTGATAGAGCAGCAAAACAGATCAAAGAGCTCTTACCTAAAATTTGTAAAGCAGCAGAATATGAGAATTCTATTTTTAGTCTTGCAAAAGCATTAGAAAAAACACAAAAACTGCTAAATGCACTTGAAAATGTCATTATTCCACAATATCAACAAAAAATTCGATTCATCCTTGCAACTCTTGAAGAAAGAGAAAGAGAAGAATTCGCAAAGTTAAAAAAAGTCAAAGCTAAGATGGAAAGTAGGAAATAATGGCAAAAGAAGAAATAAAAAAATCACTTGAAAATTCTAAGAAGGAATTAGATGCTGATTATGATAATTTTGTAAAATCTATTCAAGATGATCTGAAATCTTTCAAAAAGAAAGCACTAGATCAAATTTAATGATATGACATCACATCATGATTTAAATATGGAATTATCAGGGATGAGATAGATGAAACCTATTGTTTTATTATTATCAGTAGCAGCCATTGCATTAGTAGCAGCTGGTCTTACCGATGAAGCATTTGCTCAAGAGGAAGGAACTGGTGGTATGAGTGATGGCTCCAAATTGATTGGTGCTGGTATAGCATTTGGTGTTGCAGCAGGTGGTGCTGGTGTTGGTTTAGGTCAAGTAGGTGCAGCAGGTCTTGCAGTAATCAGTGAGAATCCCGCATTACAGTCTAAAGTGTTCATCTTTGTAGGTATGGTAGAATCAATTGCTATCTATGGTATAGTTATGATGTTTATCATCTTAGGACAATAACCCAACAATATATTTTTCAACTTTTTAGAATTTTTTAAATTTAATTATATTTTAGTTGATTTACATCAAGAACCCTTGCACAATATCTACACTTTAGCACTCTACCTTCTTTATCAATTACATCCATTACAGATTCGATGTGTTCTGTACTGTTTGTAATGCAATCTGGATTTGAGCATCGAAATATTCTGTCTATCTCATTTGGTAGCGCAACTCTTCTCTTCTCTACAAGCTTGTATTCTTTTATCATGTTGATAGTTGCCTTGGGGGCAATAACGGCAAGCTTGTTTGTATCATCATCTTTTAGGAACTTATTTTCTACCTTGATGATATCTTTCTTCTTAAATTTGCCACTTGGTACATTCAATGCTATGGTGATTAAACTTCCATCTCCACCATCAATTCTTAATGCGTTTAGTACCTGAAGACCCTTGCCTTCATCAATATGGTCAATTACAGTACCTTCCTTGATTCGTCGAACCATAAGGTCGGACTGTTCCATCAGAATACTTTGTATAGTCACTTGTATATATTATTGAAAGAATGAACGAGTTCTATCAAAAAGACATTATCTCAATTAAGGATTTTAACAAAGAACAACTTGAAAAAATCTTTGTCTCAACTGACAAGATTATGCAGCTAAATCCTTCTGATAGAAGGGAGATTTGTAAAGGAAAGACACTGGGGTATTTGTTTTATGAGCCAAGTACCAGAACTCGTCTTAGTTTTGATGCAGCAATGGCATCGATTGGTGGAAATTCATTGGGAATTTCTAATGTTTCATCTTCATCAACTCAGAAAGGCGAAAGTCTTGCCGATACCGTACAAATAATGTCAATTTATTCTGATATTCTTGTTTTACGACACACTTTAGATGGCTCAAGCAGATTTGCAGCTGAAGTTTCAGAAAAACCTGTAATCAATGCAGGTAGTGGTACAGAAGAGCATCCGACACAAGCAATTCAAGATTTGTTTACAATCAAAAAAGAAAAGAAAAAGATTGACGGTCTAAAGATTGGAATTGTGGGTGATCTAAAGTACGGACGGACTGTATATTCTCTATTATATGGACTTGGAAACTATGATGTTGATGTACGTTTAATTTCTCCAGAATCTCTTAAAATAAGATCTGATTCAGTTTATGAAATCAAAAAGAGATTGGACTTTACTGAATCTAATAACATTGAGGAGAACATTGATGAACTGGATGTTCTTTATATGACAAGAATCCAAAAAGAACGATTCCCTGATGAAGAAGAATATCTCAAAGTTAAAGGAAGCTATGTTGTAGGATTGGATTTACTAAAACAGATGAAAGATGATTGTATAATTTTACATCCTCTTCCAAGAATAGATGAAATCTCAACTGATGTTGATAAGACAAAAAATGCCAAGTATTTCAAACAAGCTGAGTATGGAAAACATACACGTGCAGCCCTTTTGGGCCTGACACTCAATGAGAACGGTTTTTAATTTTTTTAAGAATCCGTATTCCATATATCTAGAGATGTTTCAATATGAGTAGTTGGCACAAACAAAAATTATTCCAATATTTCCGTTAGATTTGGTATTGTTTCCTAGACAGGGACTTCCACTTCGAATTTTTGAGCCTCGTTACAAGCAATTAGTTGATGATTGTATGCTAGGAGATGGTCAGTTTGGTGTTTGTTTGATTGACGCAAATAATTCTGTAAATGGTTGGAATTCTCCTACATTGGTTGGAACTATTGCAAAAATCACCAAATGTGAAGACGTCGAACTTGATGGATTACAACTGCATATTGAAACAATAGGTAGAAACTCATTTATTATTAAGAAAATTATTGCACCACCAATCCCTCAACCTGTAAACTATGATCCACTTTCAGTAGAGGGACATGAGCAAATATCTGAAATGCATGAGAAAATTGGAACTGAAGAGAAAATGTACATTCAAGCTGAAGTTGAAATGATTCCAGAAATTGATGAGAACATTTCACTAGAGCAATGGGAAAGATTAGTTGAATTGTGGAAAAAGAAAATTATTGCACAAGCATTACCTCAAGTTGTTGAACCGCATGCACTAGATCATGTTTTAGAGCAATACTATCTTACTACTGATACCCCTACAATTGATTACATTTACTCATTATCTGCACTTGGGGCAAAGGATCCAAATGAACTTCAACCAATTTTAGAGGCAACAACAATGGATGACTTGATTCAAAAAGTTGAAGAATTACTGACAGTAAAATAACCCTAGTGGAATAGAAATAATGTTGTTATTGAAAAAATTTGGAATATTTGCAATAGTTGCCTGTTTGTTGTTCCCAGCAAGTAGTGCTTATGGACATGGTTTAGGAATTGATACTATTTCTTCAGTAGATGTCCAAGGAAAAGAAATCTCAATCTCAGTTGAGATGCCAATGTATTTTGAAAATGAACAAGAACAAATTACTATTACTGCAACTGAAGATGAAACAAAGGAAAATGCAAAAAATGTAACATTTCTAATTGGTTTGTTTCATGACAATGAAATGATATTTCGAAACTATTTCTTTGC
>JAOTZM010000107.1 GCA_029861345.1 Candidatus Nitrosopumilus sp. | reverse complement strand
TTTGGAAAGCGTAACTGAATCTACCCATAATAATCACTTTAATGGCACATAGAGACTGGATCTTGACGCTCCTACACCTGGTGCGCCATGTGAGACTCTCTTGTTTGTTATGACGTATTCTCCCAAGTAACGGCCAATCATTTCAGTTTTTATTTCAACTGGTCGAAATTCCTTCCCTGAGAAAACATTTACTGTAACGCCCACCATGTAAGGCAGAACGATCAAATCTCTCACGTGAGTTTTGATGGGATTTTTTAATTTACCTACTTTTGCAGACTTTATCTCTTCAATTAATTTTCTTTTTCCGTCAGTGATGCCTCGGGTTAGAGATCGTCTCTGTCTGGAGTTGAATAATATGAATAATTTCTCTAGAGACATGTTATCTAATTCCTCTTTTGGAATTCCTCTGTATGAAAATTCTTTGACCAATTCTTATATCATTCCTGCTTGTGTTCTTCGAGTTTTATCATCCATATTATAGCATTCCTATCTTTGTTGCCAAATCCCTTGCTTTTGCTGTATTTTCAAATTGAACAAATGCCTTTTTACCATAAATTGTTCTAGCAGTGTTTACGTTGGTAACTGTTTCATTGTAAAGTGCTTTTACCGCATCAGCAATTTGTGGTTTGCTTGCTGTTCTTTCTACGATAAAACAAATTTTGCTTTCATTTTCTACCATTGCAAATGTTTTTTCTGTAATGTATGGTTTGACAATAATCTTACTTGCTTGATCTACATTCATTGTGTTTTCACCAGTACCTCTAGATGTGTTGATTTAATTTTTCCAATTTCCTCTATTGCTGATTTGGAATACACTGTTAATCTAATTGGATCAGAACCTGGAGCCAAATCTAATACGCTCAAATCTTTAACGCTTCTTACTTCTACTCCTGGAAATGCACCTGTTGCTTTTGAAATGTTTGAAGGATCTCTTGTTACAAACAAGACACTCTTTCCAACTTTCTTGCTTCTTCCTCTAAGTGATGGTTTTCCAGAGCGTGGTTTTCTTGATTGTAATCTCTTAACATCTTGTGAAAGTTTTAGGGAATCCAATACTTTGGAGATTTCACTTGCTTTGGAAATTGCTTCAATGTCATCTGATACTATAATTGGAAAGGATTCAATACCTTCAATTTTATGTCCGCGTAATTCTACAAGATCCTTTGATGCGGTTGCAGCAATTGCAGAACACAAAGCAAGTTTGTTTTCTTTTTTGTTTAATTTCTTGTAAATTACCTTCTCAACAATTGGTGGATGTGCTTGTCTTCCTCCTCTAGTTGATGCAACTTCACCACCTTGGCCTTGTCTTCCACCTCCCCCGCCACTCATTCTTGCAACACGAGACACACCTTGACCTGTTGGAGGATCATTAGAATCTGCAACTACGTCTTGACCTGCTGTTGGGTGTCTTCCTTGTGGTTGGAATTTGTGTGAATTTAGATTAGTGAAAGCCTTGTGAATTAACTCTCTTCTAAATGGAGTTGAGAATACTAGTGGGAGTTCTACTTCTCCGTCTTTTGTTCCAGTTGTTGTGTATGTTGGAGTCTTCATTATACTACTACCTCCAAGATATTTGGTTTGTTAACTTTAGCTGGGGCATTTCGGATTTGACTTCTAAGTTTGATCAGTCTTCTATATGTTCCCGGAACTGATCCTTTGAGAACAATAAAGTCTCCTTTGACTAATCCAAAGTGTTTGTATCCACCTGCTGGGTTAATTTTGATTTGGTCATCATCTGTATTTCCAATTATCATAATTCGTTTATCATATTCTATTCTTTGATGGAAGCCCATTTGTCCTGCCCTAGGAACTGTATACATGACGCTTTGTGGAGAGATAGGGCCCAACGAACCTACTTCTCTAACTGTCTTTCTTGATTTATGTTGTTTCTTTTTTACACCCCATCTCTGAATAACACCTTGCCATCCTTTGCCTTTGGTAATTGCAGCAACATCAACAGTTGCACCCGTTTCAAAAATTTGATCAATCTTAATTTCTTTTCCAAGTAATTCTTTAACATGAGTAAATTGTTTTTGTATGTCTCCTCCACTAACTAAAGCCTCAAAAATATATGGTTTCTTTTGTTCTAATCCAGCTGCACGTGGAGAAACTGCAACTATTGCAAAAATTTCTTTAATTCTTCCTAATCTCTTTTCTGCATTTTCTAGAGCACCTTCTTTATTTTTTAGTGTAATTTCTTTTGCAATATTTTTTGGAATGTCTTCTGAATATACATCAAATTCTGCGTGTAATCCATTATGGTCTTTTGAATATCCACGAATACCTAAAATCAGTACTGGTGGAGTTACTAGTACCGTTCCAAGACTTACAAGCTGTTTTCCTGCATTTGGTGTTTTTTCACGATCATCAATACTTACTACTTGAATACACCCTGCTTTGAAGCCACAGTGAGCCAAAATTTTTGGTTCCTCTGAATCTAATTTTGGCCATGCTCTAATTCTTGCTTCCATGCTTTTGGCACGTATTCTAGGCGAATATGCGAGACTTCCTCTACGTGGTTGATGGTTCTTACGAGCACCCATGGTTAAGACGCATCATCGATTACCCTCTATTAAACCAATTGAGATATGGTTAACCACTTAAAAATTCCTGGTTAACCAACTATGGCTAAATTATTATGGCTTTAACAGATCTGATGCCATATTCCAAATTGTAATTCCTCCAATTATTATCCCAGCTGCGCCCATTCCAATAGCCAATAACAAGAAATTTTTTTTCTCTGGCATACTATGATAATCTTTGAGCAGTTAATTATTGATATACATTGTTCACTAAATGTCATGTCTGATCAGATTCATCCATTGGGGCATATTTTTGACATTTACATTGTGTACATTTGATTATTGATTCTAGATGTGTATCATACATTATCGTTCCTGGTAAAACTTTTGGTCCTCCGGGATATTCAACTACTAGTTTATGAGATTCTTTTGAGTGAGTACATGTTTTACAATCATCTTTCATTGTAGTATACCATTATGCAATACACAGTCAGTTTCTTCACATGGACACTCTTGCCTAATGCATTGATCAGGGATATTGCCTGAAATACATTGGCAAAAAACCTCTTCAATCATATTACTCTTAGACAATGTAATTTATCCTCTTTTGACAGATTGTACAGAATTGACGGTCTTCCCGTTTTTGGATTCCATGTATTCCAGGAGGACATGTTGATTGTGATGTCATGTTTGTTTTACTCTTACATTACCTGTGAAAAATCAGGTTTATCAAAATCAGGTAAAGATGTACTCTGTTTTTGTTTTTTACCTTTTAATTCTCTTTTTTTGTGAGTGTTATAATGTATTTTAAGACGTTTTTCATCCTCAAATTTCATACCGCATTCTGAACATAGCACATTAACAATAACGCATACATTTTCTTTTAACTTTATCTGAATACGAAATATCCTTTTCTAGGCGTCAAAACTGAACTAATAAACCTAATTTAAGCAGTTAATTATTGCTAGTGTTCCAAGTAATGCTTCTTCTAAACGCACAGTTTCAGTAGCTTGATTTGGGAAAAAGTTTAGAGACTTTGCATTTTGTACATTTTTCATTTTACCTCCCAAGATCTCATGAATTCCTTTTTCAGGTGAGCCAAAAACTATCAGTGTTGGCTGATTTGATTTAGTATATTTTGAAATCTGTTCCTTTGTTGCAGTTTTTCCTTTTCTAGTTGTGATGATTATGTTTCCTTTCCATTCTGTCAATAATGAAAACAAGTTTGCTCTCTCTTTAACTGAATATCCCCAATAGGATGGAGTTTCACTTTTGTTGATTTCTTTTATTGAAAGGTTTGGATATCCTTCTTTGAATTGAACTGTTACTCTTTTTCCAATTGGTGTAGGACCAAAAAATGGAATTAATTGATTTACACCAACATCGACAAATTTTTTCCCCTTTACACTAATTACTATTCCTTCTCTGATATCTCCACGATTGATCTTTTTTGGATTAGCAGGAGTAATGTGGCTGGGAATTTTTAGTGGTTGCAGTACGCCTGCAAATTTTAAATCATTCATTTTGGGAAATAATCTTTTTCTCAAAAACTGCGGTGTTTCCAAATATTTTAGAATCATTATCAAAAGACTTCCATCTTGTTTGTTGTTTCCTTCTTGGTAGACATAGATTGTATCTATTTTGAATATTGAGCAAGCCCTTGCCAGTACTGATATCTTTCTGGTCTTGTCTATCTTTAATGACTCATCTGATAATGATGATTCAGGAATAGCAATCGATAATTTCAAAGTGATTTATTCTCGCTAGTAAAAAACAATTAATTTTTGTCATGTGGGTATTTTTCTCTTGCAATTTTTGCATAGTTTGCAATCTCCTCATCAGAAACTAGTTCATACAAACCTGTTTCTTTTCTGATTCGTGCCATTCTAATGTGACTTGCCCCTTCCTTGTCTTCACTAGATAGATAAATTCCTCCGGCAGATAATGCTGAGGCATCATCTAAAGAAAGATCATTTTTGTATGTTTTTTCTAAAAAGTCAGTAACTTGATCCGAACCTGAACCAATAGCAATTGCATCATAAGAGATGTATGTTCCACTTGGATCAGTTAGGTACAATTGTGGTGTGTTGTTTACTACTCCTCCAAGAATAAGCGCAACACCAAAAGGTCTTACTCCTGCATATTGCGTATATTGTTGAGATTGATCAGCTAAATGTTTTGCAATCGTCTCAACTTCAACTGGTTCATCATAAATCATTTTGTTACTTTGAGAAAAGAATCTTGCATTGTCGACCTGGCTTCTGGCATCTGGAATATACCCTGCTGCTGCAACTCCGATATGATCATCAATTTGGAAGATCTTTTGAGCAACATCTGAAATTTGTAATTTTCTTGGTTTTTCTTCAACTGCAATGACAATACCGTCTTTGCATTTAATACCTACTGCGATTGTTCCTCTTCGGACTGTTTCAATGGCGTATTCTACTTGATATAGTCTACCATCTGGTGAAAATACGGTGATTGCTCTATCATAACCTTGTTGTGCAGGAAGCATTTGACTCCAATGCTTTGAAAGTTTAATTTAAGTCTAGCCTATCTGTTTTGGCGTGAGATTCGAAATTCAATTTTCAGGCCATAAAAATATTAGATCAAATCACCAAAGAACTATCGAAATTACAAAAGAATCCAACTTAACACCTCAAGGCGATTGCATAGTTGGGGTTAGTGCTACTTCAAGTTGTGCTGATTTGCCTCAGGAATTAAAAGATAAACTCAGAGATCCTAAATCTAAAGTAATTTTTTCGATTCATGTTGAAGATCATGAGTTTGTTATAGAGGGAAAAGGTCACTCTGATCTAATACTTACTCATTCTGAAGACATTGTTATTAGAAAAAGTGATTTCATATGTCCAAGAACTTTGGCTGTAAAATGCGACAAGGCATCTGATCTGATACCTAGAGATATGGTTTCATTATTACGAAACCCAAAAACAAAGGGCACATTCACTATCACTGTTGATTAAATCTGTGACAATTTTATAGGCAATCATTTTACTTCAGTTATGGGTCGCAAAACTAACATTTTCATTTTGGTCCCTTTGATAGCCTTTGCAGCAATTATCTTTGGATTTGGAATTTACAATACTCTGTGCAAAAACTCCAATATCCCCTTGAATTGTTAATGAAAATTCATAATTTTCGTAGGTTTTTTCTATTTCTG
>JAOTZM010000027.1 GCA_029861345.1 Candidatus Nitrosopumilus sp. | reverse complement strand
ATTCTATACATGGCAGATAGTCCTAGTTCTGAGGATTTCATGAATCTTGTTTTAGTTTTTTCCGAAAAAAGATAATGAGTGAAAAAATATCACTAAGGAATCGATTTATACAGACTATCTTAAGAATTGACAAAGAAATGACGTGGTACTTTGATTCTCATATACATTTGTCTGATTCTTCATACTCTTCTGATATCCAATTTATCTTAAAAGGAATGGAGACTCTGAAAATAAAAGCTTGCTGTGTCTCAACAGATAATGAAAATTCTTTGCAAACTTTAAACCTGGCCAAAAAAAGTAATCTGGTTTTACCATTCATTGGAATTCACCCTGAATCTGCTAATGATGGACTTGAACAAATTACTAATTTGATAGAAGAGAATCACAAAACTCTTTCTGGAATAGGAGAAATAGGATTAGATCCAACTTATGTCAAAAATGATGAAGATACTAAAAGACAAGTTCAGGTATTTGAAACATTATTATCTATTGCAGAAAAATTTAACAAGCCAGTTTCTATTCATTCAAGAAAAAGTATTGATGAAGTTTTCCAAATAATGACTTCCTACAACACTAAACATACTTTGCTTCATTGGTTTGATGGGAGTAAAAAACAACTTCAAAAAGCCATGGATATGGGATTTTTTGTATCATATGGACCTGTAATGGTTTATGCAAATGATAAGCAAACTTTACTGTCTAAAACAGATGAATCAAAAATCCTTGTTGAAACTGATGGCCCTGTGAGATTTTCTAGATGTTTTGAAATGAAATCTGGGCAAGCCATCTTTATTCCTAGCGTGATCTTTTGTGCTTCAAAAATTCTAGGAAAATCATTTGACGAAATGTCATCACTGCTAGAAAATAATTCAAATTCATTCCTTGGAATATAGGTATAAAATACCCTAATTCTTTTTACGAGGAGTGGATAGGATAAAGCGTCTCTCATATGAGGTACTTGATGGACACAAATCTAAGTTTGGTGAAGATTTTGCCGATAACAAAAAAATCCTTGATCAAATCTCTATCATACGTTCCAAAGGTCTAAAAAATGAAGTAGCTGGATATATCACAAAATTTATCAAAAAAGAGATTTGTGAAGAAAAAGCCAAACAAGCACGAATTGAATCTTCACAATCTGAGGAACAAATAGACCTAGAAGTTCAAGCAGAAACTCCTGAACAAACTATTGTATCTGAGGAAATTCCAGAGCAAACCACTACTGAAGAAACTCCAATTGAAATTGTTACAGAAACAATTACTGCAGAAGAAACAACTGAAACTACAGAAGAGAAAACTGAGTAATAAATAAAATACTAAATTTCTAAGTCTTTAATCAGATTAACATGATTACCGTAAAATTTGTTGGTGGAGCAAAAAAATCTTTTTCAACTGAACAATTGCTCCTCGATAAATCTAGTATCTCCATTCAAGAATTGCTTGATTTGTTAATAGAATTAAAACCTATTGATACTCCTGCTCTGGATACTAAAAATATGTTGATTGCAATAAATGGATCTGATTCGTCTGCAATGGAGGGAAAATCTACTAAGATAAAAAATAATGACATTGTAAGTATCATCCCTGTAATTCACGGTGGCTCTAGCAAAAAACTAACTTTTGAAGTCTTAAAAAAATCAATTCAAATAATTGAAATCAAGGATCAAAAAATCTTTGATGTAAAGTTCCTTGATAATTTAAGAAAAAAATATCCAAAAATCCAACTTCAAGCAGTATCAAGTAATTTTGTTTTGAATAACAATCATTTAAAAAAAATTTTATCTATATCTTTCGAATCTGAAAAAAATAATATTTTGATTTCAAACAAACTTGAAACTGATATCTTAATGCGTTTTGCATTAACTGGACAGATTTCTGATGCAATTAAAAATGCTGGAATAAAACCCAAAAAAAGTTTTATTTTAATTGGAATAGGAAACAAAAAAATTCTAAACTCATTATACAAGGAATTACTGCCAATGTCTGTTAATTTGTATTCAAAAAATAATGATTTATTCCTCAAAAAACATTTCAAGATAACAAAAAAACAACTTGATTCAGTTTACTCGAAAAATCCTTTAGAGGATATTTTAGTAGAAAAAGCTGTGATATTACTCTGAGATACTGCGTTTAATTTTTTCAATACTTAGTATATCTGATTTTTTTAATATGGAAAGTCCAGTTTTATTACCTAAGATTTCAATTAACAGAATTTTATCAGCAAATTCAAGTGAAACTTTATTTTTTATTTTATTTGCTATTTTTGAAATAATTTCTTGACTAGATAAATCTGAATTTCTTTTTTCGATTGATATTCTGTAAGTTTCCTCCTCGGCAATCTGTTCAGACATTTCTGTAGCTATTTTTTCTATTTCTTCAATTTTTGTTTCAATTACTTTTTGAATGGGAATGATTCGTAGACAATACCTAATACTCCATGGTTCATCCAGAATCATTTCTTTAATTTTTCTTACTATTTCTATTGGCTCAAGATTTGTTTCAGCAGTTAAAATTCCTGACATTTTTGTGATAGAAACTATAGCTTCAGCATCTCCATATTCTCGTAAAATATCTGTCAATTCTTCCTGAGTCTCAGGTTCAAGATGTCTAGCACAAGTAATGATTAAATTCATAATCCAAAAAACTCCTCTTGACTCAAAGAACCTTCTCGAAGAATCTTGATTTTCTCATTTTCTACTTCAATTATTGTTGATTCTGCTTTACTAGTAATTGTTCCTCCATCAACAAAAATATCGTAATTTTGTATATTTTTGAGACATTCATCAGGATCCGTAAATGATGGATGTCCAGAAATATTTGCACTAGTCCCTACTAAAAAATTACATTTCTTCAATAACTCTAAAGTGCATTTGTGATTAGGAACTCTTATAGCTATTTTATCTGTTAAATTTAATGATTTTTTTAAATTTTCATCAGTTAATTTTAGGATTATTGTTAGTGGTCCTGGCCAAAATCTTTCTATAATTTTTTCAGTAAATTTATCAAAAAAAGTAATTCTTTGTGCAATTTCTTTTGAATATGCTAAAATTGGAAATGGTATTGAAATATTTCTTGACTTAATCTCATAAATTTTTCTCACTGAATCCATGTTATATGGATTACATCCTATTCCATATACTGTATCTGTTGGAAAAATGGCAATTCCTCCCTGATTAATTATTTGAGCAGCTTTTTCAATTCCTTTGTTATCACAATTTACTTTCAATATTCACACTACTCTTTTTTGTTTAATTATCATTTACTTTAGAATAAGTTTTTAACAGTAATGACTTTTCATCTGTAAGGTATGTCTGAACCTTCTTCTGATTATGAAGATACAAATTTTGAAGATGACTTTGATGATGATTTAAATGAATTTGATGAAACAGAAGACTAGATGCTTAATCCAAAATTATTTGCAAAATTTGTAAATGTATAATACGCTTGAAGAAATTCTCTTCCTGATGTACTAATTCTATATTTATTTGATCCCTGGGAATCCACTTGTTCTAAGAGTCCTTGTGATACCAAAGTTTTTAATATTCTTGAAATTCTGGAATGAGAAATGTTTGCCTTCCTAATAAGATATGTGACTGTTGCACCATCCTCATCTCGTAAATCATCCCGAGTTGTTGCCAGAATGTCGCCAATGATTTTCATATGTGTTCTATATTCTGCCATTTTCTCTATTAGATTATTTTTCTAATTTCTATGAGAGGACAATGATATTTTCCAATATACTAAAAAGATAAAAGAAATTGACAATTTATTATTCCTCTAAATTTTGAGCCTGTATTGAAATTATTCTAATCCTTCATCAAATTTTATCTTGGTCAAAGGTATTTTGCTTACTGGAATGAATAATGCTATCAAGCCTCCAATTTTGATTGTCATTGATACAGAATATAAGATTGATTCTGGAAATACAAACGAATACCATCCTAAAAACTCCCCAAATGCTAAGAGTGCTAATCCGATAGCAACCGAAATTGCACCTTTGTTTCTATTCTCAAAGTATGATAGCATTGTTTCAATTGCACCATATGCCAGCAAAATGAATGAAACTGATCTAAAGATGTGTTCTATTTGAGCAGAAGAAACTAGGAATAGTGGAAAAATTCCCACAGATCTAAAATATCTTGATTTTGGAAAAAATGATTTTATACTGTGTGAAAACGCAATGAAAAAATATCCAACGGTTTGAATCCCTATTCCTAAAGTTTGAATTCCTTTCTCTATATTTCCTGATTTTATGACAAAATCTTCTGCCATGTATCCTGCCCAGATTACAAAAAATCCCAAACTTATTGAAAAGAATGCAATTGTTAATCTAAATAATGTTGGACTACCTGTATTTCTAAATCCAATAATTGACATTATTCCAATAGCGAGCCCTACCAAAAACCCAATCAGGTTAAGTATATTTTCTAATAAAAATTCCAATGATGTTTAGAAACTCGTCAAACTAATTATTTTAATCTGATGAATGATTTTACTATGTGGTTAATCCCATTCATCCAATGAACCTGAAGTTTGACCTTCTGTACTACCTGCATAATCTCCAAGAATGTCTGAATATCTAGGCTGATTATGTGCTACAAATTTTACATATTCTCCATAACTCATCTCTAAATCGCAAGAACCACATGTTACTAAAGAAAAATCCATTGCCAACTCAGCATCTTCATTGCATTTGGGGCATTTTATCTTCATGGAAAATTTTGTCTTTGTTAATTATTATTACTTTACATTCACAAAGTTGACTAACATTTGCTACTTTTTTCTTATACTAATGTTCTAAATGAATAGTATTTTTATTAGTTAGATTGGTAAATTGTGCTTAATTTGTATTGAATATGGAACTTTTGTTCTCAATACACATCAATTTGAAAAACAATATTTTTTACAGCTAATGACCCGTCTCTGGAATTTTTGGTCTATAGTGTTTTTCTACCAAACTCTTGATTTCAGGATTTTCATTTAGGTCTTGTTCAATCACACCTGCATATCTCTTTGGGAGCCATTTTTTTCCATGTTCGATTAAAGCAATGTTTCTATCAATCTCAGTAAATTTATCTCTCAAATCCCCATTGTTTTTCTAGTCTTCTCTCTATTGGAATAAACTGTCTATTTTCTCTTACAAACACTAGTAATTCTACTGCTTTTTTATTCATCCAGCTCATTATTTCTTGTGTCCATTGCTTTTGGTGTAAAATGAAATTCTTCTAGTTTTGATAATGGGATAGATTTATTCTCCATCTTTTTTGATTTACAGTCAATACAAATGGATTGTAAATATTCTGATTCCTCCTTGAAATGCAAAACAAACCAAACGTACATTTCATCTTTATTTTGAAAATATTGTTCTTCAAGGTATTCCTGCCCGTAGATAAAATCTACATCTAATTTTTCAACATTTTCTTGATTACAAATCCTACATTTGTTGTCCAATCTCTCGATTAGTAATTTTTTCCAATCCATAAAAATTTAGATTTGAATCCATTTAATTAAGGTAGATTAAGTTTTTTTAATTTTCTAAATTATAAAATGAATATCTTAATTAGAAAAAAATGAATCAAAAAAAATGGTTCTAGATAGTTTGCATTGACTCTAGCACAAATACATCCATAATTAATAAAACTAGATAATGACACAAAATATTATAAAAAAATAACTATCTTGAATTCTTTCAATAAGTTTTTGCTTCTCTTTGATTATCCATAAACCCAAAATAACAAACAATTTTGAATTTATCCATATTGGATGGAAATCAGTCACTCTTGCAGATGATGCATTTTACTTGATATCTATTGATTCGTATTTATTCTCGTTCCAGACGCCAATTCTCTCATTATCTTTCCTTCTTCCCTCACTTTTGTCCATTTCTAGATGAACTTCTAGCCTGGGTGATGTTTTTAATAATATATCACAAGTTAGGCGTCGATAGGATATGAGATATGACTGGGATATTTTAGAAGTTAATAAGAGAATTATTGTAAAAAATCGGTAAAAAATAACGATAGTAATCAAAACCACCGTGTTATCAATTGACAACAAATCATTACAACTCTGTTTTCACATAGGTAATGTTTGGAATTATTTGAATACTATCAAAACATGTAGTGAAATTATCAAATAAAAAGTTGATTTGTAAAATCTTTACATTTGTTTATTTTTTATTTAATTTCTAAATAAAATTAAATTAGAATGAAAAAAGAAAAGAGAATTAATTAGGAATCATCTTAAAAAAATTTGTGAATGAAATAAACACTAATGCTAAAAAATTAGAAAAAATAATCTTTGAATTTATCAAAAATAGAACAAACCAAAAGGAGTCTACTACATCGCGTCATATTCATCGAAGATTTGATGTTGATATGGAGAAAGCTGAGCAAATCTTGACTGATCTTTCAGAAAAAAAACTCATTAAAGAATTTTACGACAAAGAATATCAAGAAAACAGATACAGTCTCAAAAAATAGATCCAAAGATGAAAGGTAATTCAGAAAAAGTTAGTTTTTAAATTAATATTCTTTTTTTAACAAAAAAGATTGTAGTGCATACTTGACTCTTATTACTTTAATTTAATACTCATAGAAATAAATGAATTCGTTTGAAAAGTATGCAAATAGAGGCGAATTAGTAAAAGAATATCTATTCAATGTAGTCCTGGCATTGGAGTAGATAATCTAACTAATTGAATAAAAAGAAAAAGATTGATCTCTCAGAATCTCATTATTTTGTAAGGTGCAAAAAAAGAGAATATGTCCAAAAATATCTATGAGCCAAAAGGTATTCCACATTTTGGACATACAGTGTAGTTGTTTGGAAAGTTCAGATTACAATTAAAACAAAATTTGTTATTTCTTGATTCTTTTTTCCGTTCTGCAAGGTAATATCGAAGCAAGATTATGCCCACAGTTATTACTGCTCCTATGATTGTGTATAGTAATACCATTTAGGACTTTTATTTACATTATCTCATACTAAAATGATTCTTCAAGAAACCTAATGGCAAATGGTATTTTTTCTAAATTGATTTATTCAGATTGGAGTATTCATAGAATCAAATCTTTAAGGCTTAACTAAACATGCTGAAAAACAATACTGAATTAATGTTTAACAAGTATTAATTTAAAAATATGAATGAATATTTTCAAAACTAATGGAATACACACACTAAAACATTAATGATATTTGAGTCTGAGGGAAAACACAACACATTCCAGTTTGTCTTTTTTCATCTTTGATAATCTAACAATGATATTAAATCCTCTAAAAGTACAATTTGTCTGTATTTGAAAAACTGGCAACTGTTGATGTTTATCTTTTTTGTAGGAGGATCTTTGATGATCCCAGGTACTATGCAAGATGTTTTTGCTAGAACCTTTGATGTTACAATTCCACAAGGTGCCGATAATCCAAAAAACTTAGTCCATTTTCTTTATTCTGAACTAACAGTATCAGTAAACGATAAAACACGATGGATCAATTTTGATACAGTAACTCACACTGTCACATCTGGTTCTTTTCAAGGTGGTCCAGACGGTGTATTTAACAGCGGATTGTTAGAGAATAGCGATGTTTTCAGTTATGAAATAAGCCCCTCTGATGTTGGAATCCTATCTTATTATTGTACAATACATCCTTGGATGAACGGTTTTCTCAGTCTTGGATCCTGAGGGTCTTCCTGTGGCACAAATATCACAAACTGGCTCAATTGAAGCTGCTCAAGATCATGTTGACCAAGCCTACTCTCTTAAGATGAACGCTGAGAAATTTGCTGAATCCATGAAACATACAGAATCTGGTGAAACTTTTGCTGTTGCTGCCAACCACTATCATCAAGCTGCTTTAGAATATTCTCTGCTAGATGATCATAACAATGCTGCACTACATCACAAAGCATCTGCAGACTTACACCATAACTCTGCAATACAATATGAAAAAACAGACAATTATGAAAAATCAATTGCAGAACACTATGAGGCCGGAGTTCATCACCATTTTGCTTCGATTCGGTACGATGCTATTGATGACGAAAAAAATATGAGAGAACAACTCTCTAAATCATTATTGCATAAAGGAATGGCAAAGTTTGGATCAGATTATGTCTTGCCTCCAAAACATCAAGCACGTTTCATAGATATAGATGACATGTCCTGTAAGGAAGGATTTGAATTGGTGTTAAAATCGACAACAAACGAACCTTCTTGTATTCAGTTTTCTAGTACTGTAAAATTACTTGAACGTGGATGGGCAATAAAAATTCCCAACTGATAATAGTACTTATCACCTATAAGAATTAAAATTAATTTAAAAAGTCTAGTTTTCCTTTAATTAACTGCCAGTAGATTTGATTTCTTGTTCTGGATTATCAATTCTAAAAACAACAATGTCCTAATTTGGATCGGTAAAATTCTCAAAATCCTCTGTACAATCAGAATGATGAGTGGTTAAAATATCTGCATGATCTGGAAGTATAAATCCTTGCTCATAAAACGTGGCATATCTAATTGTGTATGTTCCTTCAACTGGTAATAGACCTCACTCTACAGAAAAGTTTTCTTCACTAGCCCAGCACAAATACGGCAGAATCTCTGAATTGGTGAAATGCAAGATAGGACTGCATTTAGCGTTCCAACAATTTAGCGAATCAAGAATCCTGAAACATTAAACCTGAAACAATTCCAAAACTCATTGTGATGAAATGGGTAGATTCTATCCCTATACAGCGATAAATTTGTGGATATTTTAAATAAATACTAAAGTCAATAAAAGATAAAAGTGGTCGATTATGGTTTATTTGCATGAGTCGTACTTGCACTAAATGTAAGAGTTCTATTCCTGATAACGAAGAACTTGATATTATTGCTCAAAAATATCCAGTTTGTAACAAATGTTGGAGTGAGTGGAAGGAATATCGTGTAATGGTAATGAATGAAATGAGACTCGATATGTCGATGCCAGATCATAGAAAATTATTGAAAAAACATGAAAAAATCTTTGCTGGTGTGATGTCAGCTGACGGAGAAGTTATAGATTATGCTAATGAAGATAATAGAAAACCTGATGAACCACCAGGTGCCTAAAACCTCAAGTGGTTTTTAGCATTATTTGGTATTACTATCATAAATCTTCTCTTTTTATCTTCATCAAGATTATTAATTATTTTTTTAATTGTGTTAGAAAGAATTTCTTTTTCTTTTTCCTCTAAAGTTAAAAATATTTCAAGAATTCCATCTAAATTGAAGGCAATTAGTTTTTGCGGAGATTGTGATACTTCTGTAATATATGCTGAAAACAGACCCTCTCTTTGTTCTTCGGAGAGAGTTGTCAAAATTTTAAGCCATGTTTTGAAAAGCTTAGAAAAGTTGGGAAATGGAATAGTTGGTCCAGCTTCTAATGCATTGTTTATCACCTCTTTTCTTTCAGGTTCAGATAATGAGAAGAATTCCACCATTCTTTTTTTCAGAATTGGATTTCTTAGAAAGTCCGGAAGGCTTGCCAAATTAATTATGATATTTCCCGCAAAATTTCCTCCTGCCATTGATCTAAAGGAATTACTGTTGGATATAAAATCATGTGAAAACACTTTAGCTTAAATAAACGAAAAAGAGACTCAACAATATGACCTCAACTGTTGTTGTTGGCGGATTTTTTGGAGATGAAGGCAAAGGAAAGATCATCTCATATTTGGCAATCAAAGATAATCCAAAAATCGTTGTACGTGGTGGTGCTGGTCCAAATGCTGGTCATACCATTAGAGATGGTGATAAAGTGTATAAAATTAGAATGCTTCCAAGTGGATTTTTAAATAAGAATGCTAAAGTAATGATTGGTCCAGGAGTAGTCATCAATCCTGATGTTCTCAACAAAGAAATTCAGGATTTTAACGTATCAGAGCGTTCTTTTATTGATAGGCACTGCGGAATTATTGAAGAAACTCATCTATCTAGAGATTCTAAAGGTGAGTTAAAAGAAAAAATTGGAAGTACCGGTTCTGGTACTGGTCCAGCTAATGCTGATAGAGCTATGAGAGTTTTGAAACTAGCAAAAGACATTGACTCTTTATCTTCCCTTATTACAGATGTTCCACAGGAAATTAATTCAGCACTTTCTGCAAACGAGAATGTACTGATAGAGGGCACACAAGGTACTTTTCTTTCCTTATGGCATGGAACATATCCATTTGTTACCTCCAAAGACGTTACTGCATCTGGGATCTGTGCTGATGTTGGTCTTGGACCGACCAAAGTAGATGAAGTAATTGTTGTTTTCAAATCTTATGTTACGCGTGTTGGAACTGGTCCCCTTGACAAAGAACTCTCCCTTGAAGAGGCAGAAAAAAAAGGATGGTCTGAATTTGGTACCGTCACTGGTCGTCAGAGGCGTGCTGCTGATTTTGATTTTAATTTAGCCAGGCGTGCAATCATGCTCAATGGCGCAACACAAATCTCTCTAACAAAATTAGATGTTCTTTTTTCAGATTGCGCAGGTAAAACTTCCTTTGATGAATTATCTGATGAATCAAAAGCATTCATAAAAAATATTGAAAATGAATTAAACACGCCTGTAACAATTATTGGAACTGGTCCAGCCGTTAATGATGTCATTGATAGAAGAACCTAGGCTCCAAATTTTTGGATAAGTTTAATTTGATAATCTACTGAAAACCTCTGTGGATAAATTACAAAATTCTTCTAATGATAAATTACCACGTTACATTCAAGTAAATTCAACTTTGGAATTCTCCAGGCTCGTCTGTGCACTTGAGCGTGCACCACGTGTATCTTTTTTACATGATCATAATGGAAAAAAAATTTTATCCGTACAAATGGATGTTCTAAAAGAAAAACCAATTGTATACTATACTCCCTTCGAAAATCATGGTCATTATCTTTGCTACGGACTAAAAGGAGGAAAAGAAGAATCTAAAATTGTTGATTCTACTTCTGATGCTAGCAGACTCTATTCCCCGATAGTTCGAATTAAATCTCTTCCAAAAACTTTGAGACCTGGTAACGGAACCCTTGATAGATATCAACCAATTGAGTTAGAAGATATGTCCAGTCTTGCCAAACTTACTTGGGGGTTCGACGAAATCCCATTTCCTCTATTTCTATTTCCACACAATGATAAATGGTTTCTTGGAGTTTTCATGAATTTCAATGAAGAAGGAACATCTTATTTTTGTCACGTTGTTTTGGATAGTGATCCGCAAAAACCTTTCATGAAATTTTCACCAACAAATGGCTCTGAACCTATTTTCGTAGAAAATCCCTCTGAACATGGTTATTCGTATATCAAAATAATAAAATTAAAAGACACACATCCCTTGGTTGATTATGGTCACCTTCAAAACTAGACTTTCCAAGATCTCAAAAACTCAAGGTAAAGTAATTCTTGCAAATGATTATGATTTTTCAGTTAAACATTTAGAAAGAAAAACCCTTGAAAATATCAAACAATTACATCCTTTTTTGTGTGGAATTAAACTAAATTTTCATTTACTTCTTCCTTTGAGTGGCAAGGAAATTCTCAAGATCAACAATACAGCTCATAGGTATGGTCTGCAAACAATTGCAGACATTAAACTCAATGATATTGGAAACACTAATCGTATAACAACTGAAAATCTTTGGAATTTAGGATTTGATGCGGTTATTGCAAATCCAATAATGGGTCTTGATAGTCTGAAAAATCTTGTTAAATCTTCCCATAAACATGACAAAGGTGTCATTACTTTATGTCATATGAGTGCACCCGAAGCTAAATTATCCTATGATATGGAGATAAAAATGGGAAAAAAACAACAACTATACCAATTATTTTTGAATTGGGCTCTAGCTGCCAAAGTTGACGGTATTGTAGTAGGAGCCACTTTTCCAAAGATTATTCAATACTGTGCTAAAAAAGCAGGAAAAAATTTGAGCATATTTTCTCCAGGTATTGGTACTCAGGGTGGAAGTGCAAATGAAGTGATATCTGCCGGAGCTGATTATCTAATTGTTGGTCGAACTATCCTTAATTCTAAAAATCCCGTTAGTGTAGCAAAAGAATTACATCTACAGAGTCTTGGTAAGTAACATCTGTGCTCTTGTTAATACTGTTTTTGCATTATCAAATGTAGTTTTTTCCATCGATGTATTATAATCCATCCAGGTATAATCAAGATGTTCATGTGATATCTTAACCTCTTTAGTTTTGGTTTCAGCCAGAAAAAACACAACCTTCTTGTGTACTAATTCTCCTTGATATTGAAAATTATATTCAATCCACTCTTCAAAATCATCAAAGAATGTGATGTCTGTAATTCCTGTTTCTTCCTTTGTTTCTCTAATTGCAGTTCCATGAGTTGATTCTCCTTCTTCCATTTTTCCTTTTACAAAATCCCAATGTCCAGAAGGATAATGTAAAAGTAAAAACAAAATTTTTGAACCTTCTTTTCTAAATAACACAATTCCTGCGGATGTTTCTTCAATCATTTCCCTAATCTTCTTTTTCTTTTTTGAAAAGTTCTAATTGCTCTCATTAAATCAATTTTTCTAAATTCCGGCCAAAAGATATCCATAAAGACCAATTCACTATAGGCACTTTGCCACATAAGAAACCCACTTAACCTCTTTTCTCCTGATGTTCGTAAAACCATATCTGGAGATGATTGTGGTAAATGTGATGTGTAAAGATTTGATTCAATATCTTTTTTGCTAATATCATTCACATTTAGAGAACCATCTCTGATTTTTTCTCCAATCTTCTTTACCGCATCTACTAATTCATATTGTCCGCCATATGCTAATGCAATATTTAGAAAATGATTATCATAATTTTTCGTTGCATCATCTAATCGTTTTAAAATCTCTTTGATGGAATCTGGTAATAATTCGATTCTTCCAATAGCTTTGACTCTCATTTTGTTTCTGTGAATTCTAGGATCGTTGAATAATTTCTCAAGTCTCATACGAATTAATTCGTAAAGGCATTCTAATTCCTCATCTTTTCTATCCAAATTCTCAGCTGAAAGAGCATATAGTGTAATTATCTTGATATCAAATTCTTCACACCAGTCAAGAAGATTTTCTACTGAATCAGCTCCTTTCCAATGACCTTCTTTTGGAATTGTTAGATGTCTCTTAGCCCATCTTCTATTTCCATCTAAAATTAGAGCAACATGATTTGGAATATCACCATCTCGAATTTCATTTTCTAGTCTCTTTCCATAGATCTTATAGAGACCTGATAAATGAAAAATTACCTCTTTTATCTTGCTAATGTCTTATCACCTTTTGATAATTCATAAATAATTGAAGATATCAGTGTTTTTTCAAAAATTCGGTTTTTTCGTGAGATTTGACTTCAATTTAGTCTAAAACCATCTCTTGATCTTTCTGTTTTCTATATTTTTTAAAGAGGATTGTAGCTGAAATCAAAGTTGCGGCTAGTCCCCCTAACAGAGGTGGAATCAATGTAAATGAATTTTCATCATAAATCAATATGTTGGTAAACTGTGCTATGGTGGGATAAATAGATATCAAAACAATAATTCTTAAACTATCACTAATTTGCCTTGGAATTCCTCCTATCCAGTTACTGAGCAAGGTTCCAGCAAATATTGCACCCATTCCAATCCATAAAATTGGTATTGCACCTGCAACAAATTGTCCAATAATCACCTTGTCTGTAATCTTTACAATTAATTCTGTATTTGATTCAATTAACTCTGGTTCCACGCTACTAATTCCAGCTGGAACTGATGATAGAATTAGTAATACTCCTGTAACCATTGTAAACATTCTGATAAAACCCATTGGAGTTGGTTTTGACCAACTTGACCATGCTTTATCAATATCAAATGCTCTGATCAAAAATGCTCCACCCAAAATACTTACTAAAACAGCAAATATTTCTGCAGTATAATCAAATACAGTAGCAATTCCACCAATTAATAAAAGAATTCCTGGAACTCCCAAAAAAAATTTTGAATATTTAGAATCATAAGCAATCATTTTTAGATATTTTCCAAAAACTGCATAAGAGTACTCTACACTTCTACTTACTTTCATTACAACACGTTGTACTGATACAACTGGAAGAACATTTTGAATTACAGGGATTACACTTTCATCATCTTCTCCATCTGATACTATGACTGCACCATTTGCAGAAAATTTTTCTAATACTATTTTAGTTTCTATAAGGATTTTTTCATCAGCTTGTACTCCTCTATCTTTAACTCCTGCTACCGTAACTACTTCAACTTGATATCCTTTACTGATTAAATCCTCATATGTTTTGATCGCTGAAAAAATAGAATTTGAATCAGCATCTTCAGGATCTTCTAAAGCTAATCTTTGTGCTGCCTCGATACATGCATCTCTTCCTATTACTGGTGTGACAATTCCAGCTTTTTCTCCTACATCATTGTCTCTGTCAACACAAATTACAAGTAATTTATTAGATGTAGATGCATTGACATCTTTTTCTACCTTGTCAGATCGTTGAGACATTCTAATTTTAATTGAAGAATTGCTTTTTAACGATTTCCAACAATTGTACTTAGTAAAATTCGGTTTTGAGGCTAATCAGGTCTTGATTCATCAGAAATTTTTACATACTCCAGAGATTCTGCTTTTAACGATTTTATTTTTTGTAGTGTTTCAGCCATCTCTTCCTCAGTACTTCCTTTTTCAATTAAATTCGATAAAACCTTGGTTTCTCCAATATAGGAATTGAATTTTTTCATTGCATCCATATAACTAATGTAGCTATCTTGCCATTCTTCAGGGGGTTTTGATATCACAAATTCACTTATTTGAGAAGTTACTTGTGATGATGTTACTTCAGTAACTGCAATGTAATCTTTGGGAGAAATTTCTCCATTGCGTAGATTTTGGTATTCAATATCAATGGATTCTTGTAAAACTTCGTGGATATTTTTTACTCCATCAAGATAATTTCCATAATCAGATACCACAAACGTTGTTTCATTTTCTTGTGGAACTATCCAAAATAGAAAACTTACACTGGTGATTGCAATTAAAATTATGACAGTTATTGCTATTCCTTTTTTTGATGCCATTCTGTGATGTTAGAATTAAGTAGTTTATAATTGATAATCCCTCAAAAAATCGTTACTTACTAAGAAAATATTAGAAAAAACCCACTATTCTATACTTCAAAATATAAATTTTTAAAAAATATTTGTATTCCTTGAGATTTTAGGCAATTACTACTTTTTGAGGCCTAAAAAATTTACTTACATCCAGCCTATAGTTAAATAATATTCACAGCCTCTTCCTAAATACCACCAAGTTCGACAAATTTTAGAATGGTTGAAGCATATTGTGTAAAATGCAGAGCAAAAAGGGAAATAAAAGATCCCCAAGAAACTAAACTAAAGAATGGACGTCCTGCTGTAAAAGGTACATGTCCTAAATGTGGAACTAATGTTTTCCGAATAGGAAAGATGGAATAACCTATACCACTCCACACGATTTCTCTTTTTCAAAACCCATATAGGGTCTAGTATGTGGTATTTTTTAGTGACCAAAGCAGAATACGAAAACCTACTCAAACGCATTCAGGATAAATTAGGTGCTGCCAACAAAGAATCTTCAGCACGATTTGAGCTTCCTGTTGTAGACGTCATGTGGGAAGGCCAAAAGACATTCTTGCGTAATTTTTCAGAATTCCCAAAAGTTCTTCGAAGAGATCCAGATAAAGTACTTCAGTATCTGTCAAAAGAGTTTGCAGTTCCTGCTGAAAA
>JAOTZM010000026.1 GCA_029861345.1 Candidatus Nitrosopumilus sp. | reverse complement strand
ATTACAAAGTTTCAGCTGCTCTCTGATGTGCTTCCACATTTGCCTGATCTACCTTAATTGCTTGAGGGGGACAAACAGATACGCATGCCATACACCAGATACAATCATGTTCTCTGATTGGATCTGCCTTGTCAGTTGAGTCTTTGCGTTCATCTTTGACATCACTGCCAGTTCCATCAAAAGTTTGACCAACTACATCTTTTGCTGGAATGTCTTTTTCGGTTCTATACCACTGGAATACTTGTACGGGACAAGCCTCAATGCATGCACCATCAGCAATACAAGAGTCCCAGTCAACTGCAACCATTGTACCACTTACACCAAGAGGAACTTGTTCTTCTCCTCGTGCTTTGTATGCTGCTACAACATCTTGATCTGTTAGTGCTTCAGGTTTTGAGCCATCGGTGTTTGCCGTTTTGCCTGGACCCCACATTATATGGTAATTTCCATCTGAGAGTGAAATCTTTCCTGTTGGTTTTAGCCCCTCAGGAAAATTTTCTGCTATTGGCATGATACGAATCTCTACTAGATGTTATTTAAAGCTAGACAGGCAGAAAAGGAGTTTTTTTGATAGTTTGGGATCAACTACGAAGGTTTCCCCTACGTTCATAATGTTCAACGATCAATTTTGGGAATGGATATTATCAAATATGATGTGTATAGAGGACCAAACCTTGGAGTATACATCAGTGTAAATGATAGTATGGTTTTGATTCCAATGGGTTTTGCACAATCAAAAGCTGAAAAGCTTGCTGAATATCTTGGCGTAGATTATCATTACACATCAATTGCAAACACCAGATTAATTGGAATATTATCTGTAATGAACAACAAGGGAGTCTTGCTTCCAAAAACTGCATATTCAAATGAATACAACTTTTTTAAAAAAGAAACTGATCTAGAAGTTGGAGTACTTGATTCTAAATTTACTGCACTTGGAAATCTAATCTGTGCAAATGACAAGGGCGCAGTCGTATCTCCTTTACTATCTGATGATGACTGCCAAACCATCAAGGATATACTTGGAGTCAAGGTAGTTCAGAAAAAGATTTCAGGATACAATCAGGTGGGTTCAGTTATGATAGCAAACAACTCTGGCGGTGCAATCCATCCAGAAGCTGACGAAGAAGACATGAAGACTTTTGCCAATGTATTAGGCGTAAAAATAGAGCAGAGCTCAATTAATAACGGAATTCCTTATGTCTCATCAGGGATTCTGGCAAACAATAATGCCATAGTTGTAGGATCACTAACTACTGGTCCTGAGATTATGATGTTAACTAGGGCTTTTCTAAATTAGAAATTAATTTCTTCCTGAAATTGTTTCATAATCTTAGATAGGATTATGAAAATATCACAACTGTAATGCAGGGCCTAATTTCAAGTAATATTTTGATATGTCAATACGAGACATTTTTTTAAGTAATATAACAAAAATAGCCAAAAGAAATCTAGAGTCTGGATGGTGGGGCTTTATACTTAGAATAAATGATGGTTTTGCGTGAAGAATCCCATGTGTGTTTTTTGATAACATCATTGCTGAAGTTGTTCCAACAGCAATTTTCTTATTTCGCTTACCTCGAATTATAAAACTCCATTCAACAAAACCTTGTGTAAATAAGATTTTATTTCCATCTCCATCTTCAACAAAAACTTGTTTGCCATTTATTTTTGAAACTCCTACCCGTCCTAAATGATTTCCAAAGTGATCTTCGATAAGATATTTTGAACTCAAACCCATTTTTTTAATCTAAGAGAAACTACACCATTAATTTCAGTAATAATGATGTCTTTTCCACTAGTTTTTATTTTTCCGATTAAATTTTTACGTTTGTCAAAAATCTTTCCACATTTGTCTTTCTTATCTTCAACAGGAATTAAGTAATACCTTCTATTTCTTGCAAATAAAACCATGATTAATTATAATCGAGTACTCTCCTGAATATAATTTTAGATTATATACATTTCTGCATAATCCTATACAAGATGATACAATAAAAAAATAGGTTTTTTTAATTAGTGTTCTTATTTGTCATATCTGCAATTGTCCTATGTGTCATGTAGACTATGTAGATGGTGATAACAATTGGTAGTTTTTCCAAATTTGGCAGGATCTATTTTTCAAAGAGAATGTTGTAGATAAAATATAGGTAAATTGAAAATACTGATCAATGACAAAAATAACAATCGTATAGAGGCACATCACAATACACAAGAAGTGAGTCGTGATAAAAAAGAAAGATCACTAAATACACTTAATCTTAACAATGCTGATACAGTCAGGCGCCATGAATTCATTGATCGAACATTTCAATGGGTAAAAACACCACTAAGTGCGTTTGGTTTCAAGTGCATAATGAACAAACATGAACTTTGCACTGATGTAAAATGTCAGTGTGTTTGCCATGACCACAATTAAGAGATGACTGGACATGGGCAAAAGAATTACAATAATGATTGATGATGATTTGAATAAGAAAATAAGACTGTTGCAAGCAAAAATGATTCAAAAAGAGAATAAATCAGTCAGTTACTCTCATGTAATGAATTTGGTGTTGCAGGATGCAATGAAAAAATAAAACAATTCTTAATCCTATGCATTATGAAACCAGATTATAATGAAAAGTGTGTATGACTAATATCTACATGATTAAAATCTGTTCTAAGAGTTTGTTGTCTGTAGATACCAATGAGTCATAATCTTTGATTTTTAAGAATTCCAAGAATTTGTCTAAATAAAATTTGTGAGTCTTACGTGTTGCTTCACTTTTGATTGATTGAAGATCTCATAACTACGCTGCACGTAATAGTATGAATAAAGAGCTATAATAGACCTCTTTTAGGGCTATTCCAAATTAAGAATAGAGTTTGGATCCTCGGTAAGCTTTTCAAGTGAAATGGTTCCCTCTGTTCCATTTATCATGTCATGAAGAACTACATTTCCTTGGTCTAGTTCATGTGGTCCAACTATAATTGAGAACCTTGCGTTACTTGCAATATCCATCTGTTTTTTGAGGTTACGTCCTGCCAAGTCAATGTCAGTTGGAATGTTGTTCAGTCTTAGTAATGATGTAATTGACATTGCAACCTTTTGCATTTCGTTGTTAATGTAAAGTACCGCTACTCTGTTTTGTTTTGATTGGGGAATTATTTTTTGCTCTTGCATTGTTAGAATCATTCTCTCCACTCCACCTGCAACGCCCGTTGCTCCAATGTCTTCTCTTTTGAAGGCTTTAGTTAGGGAATCGTATCGTCCGCCACCTGCAAGTGCACCTAGTGTAGAATTTTTATCAAATACCTCAAAGACCATTCCTGAATAATAGTCCAGTCCCCTGACAATTCCGAAATTAATTCTGACATTTGATACTCCTCTGTTCTCTAGGGAATCAAAGAGTTGCTTTAGCTCATCCCAGGAATCTAGCTGTGTTGTATCAAATGCCTTTTCTACTTGTGATATTGTTCCCTTTATTTGTGAGAACTCTAGAATCTTTTCTAGTTTTTTAGTGTCATATCTATCTTTGAACTCGTCAATAATTTCCTGCGTGGTTTTTTTCTGAATTTTGTCAATTGCCCTTAGAATGTCTCCTATTAGTTGAGTATCTTGCGAGTCAAAGACTTTGTTGATATAAGACTCTACTAGACTTCTGTGGTTAATGTCAATTGTAATGTCCTTGAGTAATAGTGAATCAAACAATCTTGAAGTTAATTCAATTATTTCTGCTTCTGATTCAAGATTTGGCTTGCCATAAATCTCGACATCCCACTGGTGAAAGTAGCGGTATCTGCCCTTTTGAGGCTCGTCATATCGAAATACTCCACCAAAACTTGAGATCTTTACCGGTAATTTCATTGACTTTTGTGATGATACATATCTTGTCAGGCCAACTGTAAAGTCAAACCGTAGTGCTATTTCTCTGTCTGCTTTGTCTTTGAAATAGTAGATTTCATCTTTGATTGCAGGGCCTGACTTTGTCTCTAATACTGATAGTAACTCAATTGGTGATGGATCCATAAAAGAAAAGCCATACAAGCTTGATAGTTGTTTAAAGTGATACCTGATGTGCTCGATGTTTGCATTTTCTTTTTCCTCAAAGTCTTTCATTCCGCGTGGCAGCTCCATGATGACTTTTCAAATGGTTGTGATTTAGATATTTCTGTGATAACTATGCAGAACTATGCAGTTTATGAAAATGGATTGAATTGGTTTGACTCATGGTCAGCTATTGACATGCAGCTTCGGTAAATGAAATGAAGAGACAATGAACTTGTGGCAGTAGCTCAAGAAAAGAAAGGAGGACCATATTCTAAAGATGAACGTGAAAAACGTCAAAAGGAAGTTTTTAGACTTCATTTTGAGTATGGATATTCTGCAACAAAGATTGCAGATTTGATGAAAATTAATCGTAATACGATTAATGCAGACATCAAGTATTGGTATTCTAATATCAAAGAGGAGTTAAAACAGAATAGCGGAGAGTTCATCTTAAGACAGATTGGAAGATTAGAAGCACAACGAACTAGAATCATAGAAAATATCACTGAAAACAAAATTGACGATATAAAATATGAAAAACTGCTGCTAGACATTGATGCAAAAATAAATAACTTGTTACTACGAATAAGTTCTGATACACAAGTAAAACCAGAATCTTTTGAGATTCAAGAAGATGAAATCAAAGACATCGTTTTGTTTTTGATACTTAAGTACAGTAGTGACCATAGTTTAGAAAAAGAAGTAATCATAAGCGAGATAGTAAATCTGCGACAATGTACAATAAATGAAGCTGAAGCAGTATTTTCTCAAATTAAAGAATTAGGGTTAGAGTGTTGTCGAAAATTCAGATCAACTAAGTTTGTATGTGATTTACTTGAATTTGCATATTTACGCAGATATGTATCTACAACGGATACATTTGTACGAAATGTGCAGGCATTGTATCTCTTACATACTAATCTTAAAGCAGAGAAGATGAGACTGAATGAAAAATACACAAAAGAGTATGGAAGCAAAGAAAAGTGGACAGATGAAATAATTGAAAAATATGATGAGGATAAAAATAAAGAGATAGAAAAACATGCTGAGACAACAAGTAAGATAATAGCAGAAGCTTTGGAGAATTTGTCAAATCAAGAATTAGTAGTAGATTACATAAAATACATCAATGTCTTTTTTGGACAAGAAGAAAAAGACAGATTTGAAGAATATTTCGAGTAGAATCTGAATTCTGAAGAAATTAATTGTTTGTTGAATTAATTATTAAACGTCTTTTTTCAAAGGTTTATCTAAATTTTAGTTTAACTCTCCAAATATTTTAAAGATTTTGTAATATCTTGGGTTCAAATTGTAATGGGAGCATAATATGCATGGGGATATAGTTTAGGAGTGTTTTATCAGACCCACGTGGAAGTCATTGCCTCAATAGAATAATTTGGACAATAAAGAAGAATTGAGAAAAATCCCTGGTATGTCTAAAGAAGAATAACTAAAAAGAGCAGCACACCACATTCCGAGTATACTTTGAACTTGTTTGTCATTGGCGTGATTGCAACTGTCGGATTTTTGGCAATTGGAATTGTATATCTTGCAGGTTTTGATGAAAATTCTGAAAGAACGCTTCAAGATATTGTAATCATTGATTCCCTAAACAACATGGTATTTGGAATGGATAGAGACAACGGCATACATTATGAAAGAGTAGACAGAGAAGAAAAATACTATGCCTCAATGACTGACATTAAGCTAATTGGTGATGATTCGATTCAGATAACTTTTGATGAAAATCATTTTCAATTTGGTCGAGGTGGAGGATTTGTCAAACCTGATTCTGATGGCAGTTCAGAGTTTGTTGCCACGATAAACAAAGGCCAAACATTTGTCGCAGGATGCAATTCCTCGTCAATGCCGGATTTTCCTCATGATGAAAACATTCCCGCCAAGCAATTGCACGTACTCAAGTACATCGGAATAACTGAAAAGAACGGAACCGATTACCATGGATTTGTGCATCAAGGAGGATATGTCTCAGATGATATGGACTGTAAGTTTCCTGAAATGATTCAGTATAGTGTGGGTGTTGAGTTTGACATCAACATGGAAAATCACTATTATGGAGAGGTTTGGGATCATGACTGGGATTGAAGAAAAAAGAAAATTCAGTTCCCAGTAACTAAATCCCAGATGAATCCGAAGAATTCCCTTATCATGCATCTGATTCCCAAAAAAAGTAGATAATTTAAAATCTGAACATTCGTTGACTCAGATCGAGCAAAACTTCAATCAAACAATTCTAATCGAAATACGGACAATCTAAAATTTCATGATAGGATTATGCTCAAAATGCTACACATCAGGAGTATCCCTTGTATTGCACGAGGAAACCTTTGAGGCAGTATGTGACAAGTGCAGAAGTTAACTAAATCCGCTTTACTTTTTGTACAATCATCAACTGTTGTCTATCACCAATACCTCTAGGCTTTGTTCTTAAGAATCCCCACCAAGAAGGCCGTCAGGCATGATCTACAAAATCTATGAGATGTCTAAACTCAAAACAGATGCCAATTCCGAACTATCTCAGTTCAAGATTCACGAGATACCTGCAACTATGGCAGTCGATGCAGGTTTGATTAATCAAGAGTTTCTAGATGCAGAACGGGAAAGACTAGGACCACTATACCCAATGTATTACGAATGTGACTTTTACAATTCTTCTAGTACGTGGTACAAACCTGAATATTTCCAGTATGGAGATTATGAAGAGGATATGTGAATGACAAATAGATAATCACATATTCCTAAATTTTGAAGAAAATTCATGGTTCAACCTTGCAAAGGTCTATGGGATTGGTCATGGAGCTGTGATATTTCTAATCTCCAAACAATGACTATTGAAATTATCATTGCTGGAGTGCTAGCTGGAATTGCCATTGGAGCTGCTGTGGGGTTTTACTATAAAGAAAAAAGTGATAGAAAAGAATCAGAGAAACTCATTAAAAAACAAGGAAAGGTAATTGAAGATCAAGAAAAACAAAAGAAAAATCAACTTAGATTTGGAGTGTTGACAATTGAAAATGAATTAAAAAATCTAGAAGTGTCATCAGACCTGTTAAGGAATCCAGAACCTGCAGCGGTAGATTATGTGGAGGCGACTTTTAGAAATCATGTGTATAATCTAAATAACTGTTTGATGGTGTTTCCTCTTGAACAATTACCTAATGAATTTACAGATAAATTATTAGATTTATTATCTTATTCAAAAATTTTGGTTGATACTAAAACACTTACACATCCAGATAACATAATAGAGAAAATTAATGAATTGTTGAATTTAATATCTGAAATCAAGAAAGATTTCTCACAATCATCTAAATAGTTCTCTTTTCCCTTTACCATATTCAAAATATCATTGAGACGTTTCATTTACGGCGAAGACCCAGCTAGTCAAAACGATTTCCACGGAATAACAATTCATGAACTGCCAGATGCAGAACTAGATAACCAAACACCACTACCGAAACTCAAAGACATCTAACTTTCGCACCCTATTCCATCTTTATCTCCATCAAATCTGTGTGGATCAGGCTGTAATACTGTAAATCGTTTTTGTGGTAAATCTTTACAATCTAAATCTGGAGGAGGGGGCAGAATACAAAAGTCAGGATATGAAGGATCACAATCAACTTGCTGTGAAGATGTTGTTGGTTCAGAATCTGTTTCGGTAGTAGCAGATGCAGAATTTGATCTAGGAGTGTTTCCTACCGATAGATTTGCCGTTATGACATAACTGTATGTTTTTCCAGGTTCCAGCCCACTTACAGTATATGTTGTAGTACTGTCACTCACAGATGTTACCTCGTCATAAAGGACATCTTCAATAATTTCACGTTCTATGAAATAACCTGTTATTGATTGCGTGAGTGTATCTGTTGGAGGAAACCAAGAAAGTCTAATATCCCATGGAGAAATGGCAATTGCAGTTAAATTAGGGGCTAAGGAATCCTTGGGTTGTTCCAAAGTAGTGACAGAAGCATTACTTGATTCTCCACATCCATACTCTTGAGCCCATGATTCGCTAGAAAACTCACTGGTACTGCAGTATTGAGTTAAAATGTTAGCATGACCATTTAACAATAATTCAGAATTGAGTATTTTGTTGTTACAATACACTTTTCCAAGTAATCTGTCATAGACGTCATATGGTTGCTTATCATCTTGATCAACCGTTACAACAGAACCAACTGGACATAGTAGTTGTGTAAATTTTGTTGCATCTAAAAACCCTAGTTCATTTTTTTCAGGAGTGTTAGTCAAAGAGAGTCGGACCTTGTATCCTTCAATGTATATTGTGTCACCATCCACTATTCTTTCAACTTTGGCTGTTACACAAAGTGCATCCCCTAAACACAAAGATTCAGCATTTGATGTCACTCTTATTATTTCGTTGTTTATCAAATACTGTATTCCTTTTACAAATTCATCATCAGATAATAGTCCTTGACTCCACCAACCTGCATTCTTTTGCAACCATGATGGCATCTGATCAGATTTATCAGAATTATTTGTTGAGATTTCAGGAACTTTGACTATGTCATTTTGAATTAGATACTCGAGACCTTTTGTAAATTCCTCATCAGATATTTGTGATGTAGACCACCATCCTGCTGTTGTTCTAATCCATGATGGAATAAATGATTCTTGACTATATGCAGTAAAAAGAACCGATGAACCAAAAGCTAAACTTAGTATCAAAAGTATCGAAGAACCAAAAAGAACATACTTTTGCATTATCATTTATTGTAACGATTGTCGATATAACAATTTTTCAACGTATTATTTTCACCTGATACTTATTCAAAACAAATAATTAAACACAAAAGTCAATCCACAATACAAATTCTGAGAGTGTAGATTTGAATTGAAGAGTAATCTCTTTGAAATCAGGTTACCTACTCTTAAAAATAAGGGAAGGATAAGAATTTTAAAAAAATTAATCTCATCAGGAGATCATATCTTCAACCACTGTTTTGAACGTGCCATATGGTTGAGCACCTATTATGGTTTCACCAGTTCCATCTGGAGCAATTATAATAAATGATGGAGTCGATGTTGCTCCGGCATCTGTTGCAATTTTTTTGTTGTCATTTACTCGCTGTTCATATTTTTTAGAATCAAGGCATTCATTGAACTTATCTACATCAATGCCAGTCATTTTTGATACCAGCAACTTTAGATTCTCTGCGCTTGCCCAGCCGTCATTTTCATGTCCCTGATTTGCATATGCAAAATCATGATACCTCCAATAGAGTCCTTGGTCTGCAGCGCAGTAGCTTCCAGCATGAATTGTGGCAGAGTCAGGTCCAATAATTGGAAAGTCAACGTAGATCAAGCTTGCCTTACTAGTTTCAATTAGATTTCGTTCAATCACAGGTTTGGTATTTTCATTCCATCGTTTGCAAAAGGGGCACTGATAGTCACCAAACTCTACAATAGTTACAGGGGCAGATGGATCTCCAAGAACTGGAGAGCCTTGTCGGGTGTCTAGAGATAGTTTAGTAGAATTTGGATCAGGTGCCTTGATAGAATCAGGATCCAGTGAAGCTGCATATATCCCTGCAGCAATTACGACACCAATTACTCCAATTATGATATACTTGGTTTTTGGGTTTCCCGAAGGCCTTGTTTTTTTGCTTCGTTTTCCCATATCGTCGATTTATTGTTGGCAATTAAAGAATTTATCCAAAACGACTGGATTTTCTGTTGCCTATACATAATCTAACTAGTCATTTTACGATCATGGCAGGAGTCATGCCAATTTATCTAATAGTAGAAATAAATAGTATGAACTAAATACTATCACATCATACTAATTTTAATTGGAACTTTCACCAAGTAACTAATCGTTGTTGGTCTTAAGATCCAATTTTAAATTTAATTTTTTAGAAATTGAATCGTTCCACAGGAATTCAATTAAGTTAAAAATACTTCTCAATAATTTATAATCAGTGGATTACAAACTTGGGATTTTTATTGTTCTAGGAGTATTGTTATCTGCTGCAATTATTTCGACTACCATTAATCATTATAAAAAAATAAAATCTAATCAAGAAACCTGTATTGCATACAGAGGTATGGGTTTTATGATGACTTACACAAGTCGTCCTATTCCGCCATGTAAACGATGTAACGGTACTGGATACGTAAATAAACAAAAGAATATTTGAAAATAATACTTGTTTGGAGATAATTCAGATACATTTAGGCATAAAAGTTCATGGAGCTTATTCTCATTATCTTTAATATCCAAATGATAGAGTGGTCTAAATACCAAATTGAGGAATCATTTATGCTGTTGTAGTTTTGTAAATATCATATCCTTCTTTGATGGTATCCTTTACATTATGAATTGTTGCAGATTTTTTGGAAGAAACAAAAGTTACTGTTATTTCATTCATCAAATCTTTAATGGATAACAACATTTCTTTAGAAGCAACACTCACATCACGAAGATCTTGACCATTAATGCTATCCTTTCCGCTATCAGAAAATGAATTAATGCTTCCTTTCGCTGATTTCATTAGCTCAGAGGCCTCATAGATTACACCTGTTTCCCTAAGTTGACTCGCAGTATTTTCCATCTTAGTGGACACTTCATTCAAATTTTCCGAAATCAGACGAATATTTTCTATATTCCTTACCATTTCTGAGGTGGTAAGACCTTGTATTATCTCATTAACTATTTTTGCAGTATCTTTAACCTTGTTCAATGATTCAAGTACTCCAGGATTTCCAAACTGACGAATTATTTCTGCTGCATCAGATGCAGTTTCTTTAATTTCACGTATTTTACTTGTTTTTTTCTCGTTCATGTTGTCTCAACACGCTCCCTAACACCTAAGAAAGATCTAGAATCGATTTCATTGGATCTGGAATCAAATGGATGAATTTTGTTATTTTGGAGTAATTGTACAAGAAAAATAAAATTGCTGGCTGCAAATAACGAATTTAGTATTCCAAATTCTATATTATTTGCAAGAAAATCATTTGCAGCCAACAAAACGTTCAAACTTGCCAATGAGAGAAATAGGATTGGATAATATCGACCAATTTTTGTTATTATTTCCAACAAGTAAATCAATACAGTAACCTCTCTGGAATCAGAAAAACCAGTTGTCCATTGTATGGAATTTTGTCCTATTTTTTTCTCATAAGCATAGTTTGTCATCATGCATCTACCTTATTTTTTAGGCCGTCCATTACTTTTTCAGCCATTTGACTGGTTTCCGTTTTTATCAGGTCAAAACTATCTTTCACAACTTTAGTCGTGTTTGGCGATATTTTTTCCGCATCATTTGTAATTTCTTTGACAGCTGTTATGGACTCTTCTGCAGATTTTAAAGTATTTTCTACGGCACTAACAGTATCAGTCACAAAACCATTCCTTTTCAGCTCTTGTGTAGTATCATTAAGGTCTTTTACGGTATCACGAATGGTGTATGAGCCCTCACGTATTGCTAGAGCCATTTCTGGAATTGCTCCAGTCTCACGAAGAGTTTTCATGGTTTCCTTCATTAGAAGTGAATACTCTCTGATGTTCTTTGAAACATTTTGGATTGTCCCAACAGTTTGTTTTGCAGTAAGTTGATGGAACGTATTTTCATTCCATGATGGAATTGAATTGTTGTTTTCTTTCATGTTATACTTTATGTAAAAATTGTTAATAATAATCGCGAATAATTCATTCATATCAATGGTCCATTTTTGAAGGACTAATCACTTTTACAAGAATTATTATTTCAATCTCTTTATTGTTTTTGAACTTGAAAAATAAAATTTTGGCGTTAGGTCAAATGTTCTAAAAAATAATTTCAAAGTTTTAGAGAACCATCTCTAAGTGCATTTTTTACAATTTCAATGTATTGTTCAACAGTACAATTTCTTAAAGAAGAAGGCATTTCAGAGGAATCAAATTTTTCTATCATCTTAGCCTTTTTCCTTACAACAAACCTTACAGGACGAGGTACATTTTCGTTGTATTTTTGATTCACATATGCAATAACTTCGTTTATTTCTTCATGGTTCATTCATAAAATGAAACAAAAATTAGAATTAAACATATCTTACAAATCATTCTAGACCTCGTATTTTTGATTTTTATGATACGAGAAATTAATTAGATCTCAAAAAGTGATTTCAAAATTTCAACTCAAATTTGTTAGATTCAGGTACTAAATTGGGTACAAAAATGAGTCCACGGAGACTTACCTACCATTTTGGGGATAAAAATGGATGCGGGTAGGCATAGAAATTAGTTTTCATTTTCTATTTATCAATTTCCCAATATGTTTCTGGAATCCCAAACACAGTTGGATAATTTAACATCAAAATTGCAATAATGAAAATTACCGCATATGAACCACCAATAATTCCACATGAAACTATGATTTTGGATTTAGTTGTGTTCAAAAAAGAGACAACAATACATGCAAGAGAAAGAGGAACACCAAACAAAAATAATCCTGCGTAAGGCAAGAAAGGATTCTCAAGATTGGGTTTTTCGGTATCTTCTTTTATGTACTCCTTTAAAATTTCGGCAGAGATAAAAAAGATGGCAACAATAATTATAGTTGAAAGGATACCAATCATTCTCAATAAACTCATCATTTGATTAAATCGGATAGCAAGAGTTCATAAAGTGTTCTAAATTTTAATTCAATTCCTAGAGTCTTGAACCAAAGTTAGACGAAAAAAGATTCTAAATTCAAATCTTTAGAGACTCAAATCAGTTTTTTTAATACGCTAAATGCAGTACTATGTTTTTCAGGAGTAATCCACAATCTTTTGTAAATTTTAAAATCAGTTTCCAACACGATTGCTTTTTTCTTTGTAGGTCTTTTAGCATCGAAATGAAACCAATCTCTAAAATTATTAGAGCCTGAAATTCTTAATTTGCCTGTGAACAATCCCATATTTTTCTCTGAAATTTTTCTAACATGAGATAGTTTGACGTCTTTTTTACCCCAAGGTAAAACCCAAGACTTGAATCGAATTTTATCTTCAAAAATTTGGATATGTTTGTCATTGTATAGAGATGATTTTGACATAATTTGTTACAGATCACTTTAAACTAATAGATCTTTTCAATGAGATAGATTAATTAAAACAATTCTGATTCTGAAGGTATTTCGATAAATCATCATTTTTACTATTTGCTGATATCCACACTTGTCCTGAATTGTCCTTGCATTGAAATTCAAATTCCTGAGGAATTCCGCATTGATCAATAACCACTTTTAGATTTGCACTTGACCCTCTATCATCATATGACCCATAGTTAGAAAAAGAATATTCTACTGTACCATAGCCCCATTCAAGGGAACGAGAGCTACTGCTACTGACTGAGTTTTTATCGTATTTATCAAGAAATTTCTGGGTTATCTTGTGTTCTGTGACCTCATCAATATTTCCTAAACTTAGCTTTTTTTGTAAATTACACCCATATACAATCTCGCTGAATATCAAAGGAGCTGCACCTGATCCGAGTAAGATTATTGCAACAAAAGACAAGACACCAGTTACAACCCATTTTGTTTTCATTTTCTAATCCATATCAAAATTAATTCCAATACTCAGATCAATTGGAAGTGTATGCTGTATTAAATCAGGCATCTCACATGGAAGAAGTTCATCTGGCATTGTTACATGAATACCCCAAAACTCTACGTATGTGGTTCCATCCAAATCAAAGGTATCTAAATACTCTACAATATGAGCAGTCTTAGAATTCCCACCTAAACAATGAGAGACAAATGTATCTCCTGGATGGAGAAATGTTGAATAGTCAAATGACTTTGCTGTTAGTCCTGGATTGTGATATCCAAATTCTATCATTATTTCTTTTGTCTCTTGATTGACTAGGTCTAGATTAACAATATCAAAGAGTCTGTCTTTTTCTTCTACTTTACCTTCTGGAAAATATGCAAATTCACCATAGTTTGGCGGAAAGGCTGATTTGATCTGCACTGTTTGATCTTCCCAGAAAATGTGTCGTGGAGGTCTACATACAAAATCATTAGTTTGTATCTCAGTGCAAAAATAATCTCGTTGTGTTTCTTGTTTTGTCTTACAGTCTTTGTCACAAATTTCAAATTCCTGTTGCTTTATCTCTTGCAGATAATTCCAATGAGGTATCTCCTCTGGTTGAATCGTAATTAACACTAGTGTTGCAGATATCAATAAGCCCATTATCAAAATTATATTATGTTCAAGTTTCATTTTCTTTTTCTTTTAATTACATAAATGACCAAAACAATTGCAACAATAGAGGAAATGCCGATTATTAGATAAATCCAGTTAAAACTATAGCTTTGAAAAAGAGTATGATTTTCTACAACTGCGTGTTCTTCTTGAAATTCTTCATTTTCATCTAATACGATAGTTGCACTACCGATTATTCTAGTGGAGCACATGTTAGTTTCACCTACAGGATTTTGTTCGGTATTGCCCCATCCAAACACTTGATATGTATTTTCTTTTCTATAGCCGGGATCACAAGAATTAATCATTCCATGTTTATTTTCATCTATGTAGAGATTTACATTTGTCATAACAAAATATCCTTCTTCCAAATTTCCTTTCTGAACCGAATGTATCATAAAATGAACTTTCTGAAATCCTGAATCATCTTCAGTTTTTACAACTGTTCCCTGAAATGCTGTATCTGCATTTGCTAGTATCTCAAAATAATCAGGATTTGCAGCACAAGAACAAGCAAAAGATTCCTGAAATCCTGAAAGAATCAAGCTTGCAAATAAAATAATTAAAATTCTAGTTTTCATGTTAAGAGAAATTTTTTGTCCATCCTCTTTCAATGAGTTTTTCCAAGGTTCCTTCGGAAACACATGCTACCATCATTCTATTGTATTTGTATGCAGGATGTTTACCGTCATTGCATTTTACATCAACTAGTGCCACACCAGCAGATATCTGCTTTAGTGGAGCAGGAATGTTTTCTTTTTTGCTTTTTAATATGCTTACAGTTGCAACATATTCTTCTGAGATGTCTTTGGTACTTGTGAGATATGGTTCAATGTCTAAAAGTTTGATTTCATATGGACCAAAATATGCATTCATAACTTTGCCTGTGGTAAATGTAACTGCTTGATTTTCTGTGTTATGATTAATGAGAAATGTAAGCGATGCCTGTCCTTCCCAGACACATAGGACATCAGACGGACATCTTGAATCCTCGATTCCTGAAAATTCTATCTTGAGACTGTCAAACTCAACTGTTTGATGCAGATTTATCGCAAAAGATTCTCCATTTAGTATTTCTTCTGAATAGGGACTAAAAGTCTGTGAAATATTAGGCTCATAAGTCAATGCAAAGGCAGATCCCGTAAATCCGATAAAAATTATCAGCAAAACAAAATACTTCATTATTTGATTAAACGAGACATGAGATGTTCATAAAGAATTCTAATCTTTTGCAAGGAAAATAGGTTCGGGTTTTTCAAAAATCCCCATAATTAAAATGGTAAAAAAAGTCTAGTCCTCGTAAAAAATCCAGGACAGTCCTCGAACTTCTTCCCATGTTTGGTTTGTTTCGTTTTGATTAATCTGATTAGACATTGTATTGTATTTACAAAATTTGCATAAAAGGGAAACGAATGATTTGTTCATACAAATCATCAGTGGATTTGTAGTACAGAGTCATTGAGAAAAGATAATTTGAAAGGATGGGCCAAAGTATGCCCATCCCCTGGACGGTCATGGTCGGTTAAACGGTTAGATGACTCCTACCCGCTGTAATATAATTAGAATTCACAAGTTTACTTAAAAGAG
>JAOTZM010000192.1 GCA_029861345.1 Candidatus Nitrosopumilus sp. | reverse complement strand
TGTTACCGATGTTGATCAAGTAGTTAATATTGCCAGTAAAAAGACAGACTCAGACGCATTATAATAAGCGATATCATATTCTCATTTTACTTTTTTGATTTGAAGAAAACTTGTTATTTTATTGAAAGTATTATCTCAATAAATTATGTCTAAAATACAAATTTGATCTTCTTCCCTACAATAAAATTTGCTAACTGTAGTAGATTGTCTTGAAGAATAATTTGATATGAATAATTCTCTCCATTTTTGTAATTATATTTAGTATTGAAATTTGAATTGATCTTCTCAATTAATAATTTAGCAACATCTTCCCCAAGTCTAGTATGATGGTTCTCTATAATTATAAAATCAGACTTCTTGATCTTCTTTTCTTTCATTAACTGAATCACAGAAATATCATGAGCAGTTATAATCAAAATCAATCATGCAGATATGAAGTCTATAATTTCACAAGTGTCTTTTTTGATTTATCTTGTGGGTTATTCCAAAGATCAGGATCAGTATTTTCTCCTTTTTGTCTGATAAACTCCTCAGTATTACTCATTATCTGCTCTAATACTTTTTTTGCAGTCTCCATATCTTTTTTTGAGATTTTGTTTAATCCCATGTTTCTTATCTCCAAGATACAATCAATTATTGGATCCACAATATCTTTGGATTTCTTAGTCATAAAGATCAAATTATTTCTTCGATCCTTTGGGTCTGATTGTCTTGTAAGATATCCATCTTTTTCCATCTTGTCTATTACAGGTACAAGTGTTGGAGCTTCAACAAATGCCATGTCTGCTATATGTTTCTGTGTAATTCCTTCCTTTAGTGAAAGTACAACAATTATCTTCCATTTTGCACCAGCAAGGCCAAAACGTTGACGTAACTCAATATCAGCTGCTTTTTCCCATGTCTTAGCAGATGTTTTTAGCATAAGTCCAATACTCTCTTTGAGATCTAGTGTTTTCATTTGAGATTACCTCTTGTTTTCTCTTTTTATCAAGATACATAATGGATTAATTAGTCTTATATTAATTAATTTTTTATCTATTTAAAAAATAATCATTAGTATACTAACCTTTATTATTTACAACAATTTAGTCAAAATAATGAATTCCATTTTTACTCAAATAGAGAAGAATTCAGAAAAATTATCAAAAATTAACACAAAATCATTTCATTTTCTCCTAGTATGTATTATTTCAATTTCTCTTATTCAAACCAGTTATGCACAAACTCAATTAGATTCAGAAAAACAAATTACGTTTTCAGATAATTTACTAAATGATCCAGTTGCACAAGACATTTTGAAAAAAATAGAACAAACAAAAAAGATGATTGCAGAATTGGAACAAAAAGAATATGAGAAAAACCAGGCCCAAGAAAATCTACAACAAATGCGTGACATGTCAGTTGAACACCTTAACCAAGATCTTGACGAATGGAATAGACTGTGGGAAAAACATTCCTCAAGAAATGCCTTTGAGACATTTGTAAACAAAAAACCATCATATGTTCAGGGAGTGTTTTGGGATCAATTCGAGTTCAAAGAGAAAAAAGTCAATGCAGGAAGAACTGCAATGAATCAAGTGTTAATAAATGGTGGAACCATGCAAGATGCAAAGGATGCATACAACAGAGCTGCTGCTACTCAAAGAATTGAATTAATAGAAATGAACGCTCAATTTAACATAAAACATAATCTGGCAGTTCATAGAGAACAACAACTCTTTAACTCTACAGGACAAATTCATATATCTCCTGCAACTCAAACAAAACTAGCCAATTTTTATTCAGACTATAAACTGCAACCAAGTTATCTACTGGCAAATTCAGATGGTGCAAGTATCTCAGAGATCGATTCAGACACAAAATGTGTAGAAGGACTTGTGTTAGTATCACGGGTAACATCAGGAAGTCATTCATGTATTGATGAAAATACTGCTAAAAAATGGATAAGTGACGGAGTCAAGGGAATTGTCATTTCAGATGATGTATTACCTATTTCCAAGGTTAAAACAAATCCAGGAA
>JAOTZM010000106.1 GCA_029861345.1 Candidatus Nitrosopumilus sp. | reverse complement strand
TGGTGATAAGGTAGATGTAGAGCAGTTAAACAATATTAAAAAAAATGCATGTAGTGAGGATTGTACCTTTTGTGGACAATCTGCTTTTTTCGATACAGGAATTGAAACATATCAATTACCATCCCCCAAAGAAGTAGTTAACAAAGCTCAAAAAGCAAAAAAGGAAGGAGCAGAATCATATTGTCTTGTTGCTGCATGGAGAGAACCATCTTCAAGAGATTTTGAAAAAGTATGTAAAATTATTAGTGAAATAAATGAAAAAGTAGGAATAAGTGTAGAGTGTAGCTTGGGCTTTCTTACGGCAGAACAAGCAAGAAAATTAAAAGAACTCAAAGTAAAAAGATACAATCATAATTTAGAAACTGCAAAATCCAAATTTTCAGAAATTTGTACAACCCACACATATGAGGACAGATTAAAGACGTTAGGAATTGCAAGGGATGCAGGATTAGAGCTATGTACTGGCGGGATTATTGGACTAGGGGAAACAAGAGCACAAAGATTAGAGTTGGCATTAGAATTATCTCGATTATATCCAGAAGAAGTAACAATTAACATACTAGTTCCAATTCCTGGAACCCCACTTGAATTGCAAACAGACCTATCAAATTCAGAGATTGTCAGAATATTTTCTGTTATCCGATTCCTTCTGCCTGAATCAGTTATCAAAATCTCGGGGGGAAGAGAGACAAAGATGGAGGATTCCGGAGAAGAACTACTTCAAAGTGGAGCAAACGGAATTATCACTGCAGGTTATCTTACAATGGGTGGAAATGAGGCTAAAAAAGACCGAGAAATGATAGAAAAAATTGGCCTTAAAACATAAACTGAACTTTGTCGATTCAGAACTACAAAAGATAAAACAAAACAATCTCCATAGAAAGTTACGATACGGTACATCTCAAGGTGCATACATCACAATTAATGGACAAAAACTTCTTAATTTATGCTCAAATGATTATCTTGGAATCCCCACAACAAAAATTCAAATCAATCAGCTTCAATCCAGCTCGAGACTTGTTTCAGGAAATGACAGATCATATAAAAAATTAGAAGAGATTCTTGCAAAACATAAATCGCAGCAAAATAGTTTGATTTATCCGACTGGGTATATGGCTAATCTTGGAGCAATCTCTTCAATTGCAAAAAAAGGAGATCTTATTCTTAGCGATGAGTTAAACCATGCAAGCATAATAGAGTCATGCAAGTTATCTGATGCCAAAGTTGTAATTTACAAGCATAATGATATGCAGGATTTACAAAAAAAAATAATACAAAAAGGAAAAAACAAGTTTGTAATCACCGAAGGAATATTCAGTATGGATGGAGATTTGTCATCATTAAAACAAATTACTGAAATCTCAGAAAAAGCTAAAGCAATAACTATTGTAGATGACGCGCATGGTGATTTTGTAATAGGAAAAGATGGCAAAGGAACACCTGATTACTTTAATGTTGCAAAGAAAATTGACTTGTACATTAGCAGTCTAAGCAAAGGACTAGGATCATTTGGAGGATATGTTGCATCACAAAACAATGTAATTGATTTATGCATTAATACCTCAAAATCATTTATCTACACCTCTGCACTTCCTTCATTTTTAATTGAATATTCTCAAAAACGATTTCAATCAAACAGAGAAAAACAAAAGAAAAAACTAGAAAAAAACACCAAACAAATCTCAAAAGGATTGGCAGAAATTGGTTATAACATAAATTCTTCAACGCATATCATACCAATAATAATTGGAAATGAAAAATCAGCAATGAATTTTGGAAAATTCTTGTTTGACAACGGAATATTTGCGCAACCCATCAGATATCCTACAGTTCCAAAGAATCAAGCAAGATTACGAATCTCAGTTACCGCGTGGTTATCATGCACAAATATTGAACAAGTACTAGGAATTTTTGAAAAAGCCTATCATAAATTTGGTTAATTATCGCAAAGAATCAAGGCCACCTAAAGCAGGAGAACCAATAATTACTGCAAGTGTGACTATTATTCCTAAAACAACACCTACAAGGATTAAACGCTTGTTCATGCCAAAAATACTCTCATCCCAGTTAAAAACGGATTGTCTAGACAAGGGACAAATATGGAAGAATGTTTTAATGGAAAAATTACAATTTTAATGTGTGGCAGAAATTACTCTAGCCGTAGCAGCACTGGCAGGGCTTGGATCTTTTGTAGCACCATGTATTTTGCCAATGATTCCTGCATTTCTTGCATACATTTCTGGAACAACACTTTCTGAATTGAGTCAAAAGGATGGATCCAAGACAGTAATGATTAACAGAACAAATATTATTTTAAATTCTGTATTTTTTGTTCTAGGATTCTCAGTTGTATTTTCAACATTGGGGGTAATCATTAACAGCGTACTTGGAACGTCATCAGGAGAATTAGTGGAAGGATTAAACCAAGTTGGAGGAATAATAATAGTAGGATTTGGAATCTTTTTACTTCTATCAATGAAGATTAACAAGTTAAACATGGAAAAAAAGTTCTTTCCAAAGAGATCAAAAGCAAGTTATCCAATGTCCTTTGTATTTGGTTTGGCTTTTGCAGCAGGATGGACTCCATGTGTAGGGCCGATACTTGGAACAATACTTACACTTGCAGCCACTACTCCATCTGTCGCATTCAATTTACTACTAGTCTATTCATTGGGATTAGGAATTCCATTTATCCTCATAGGAGTATTCTATTCCAGAGCAAACAGAGTTATTCGTTCAATGAGTAAACATCTCAAATACTACAACATAGTCTTGGGAGGATTCATTATTGTTTTAGGAGTTTTGGTATTCACAAATCAATTAGCATACATTGCAAATTTCCCACTCCTCAACGAACTGTTATTCTTAGGATGATCAAATGAAATCAGAGATAAAGACAGCACTAGTCTTAGGAATCATAATTGTTACCGGAGTAGGTATAATGAGCCTGGTTTTTGCTTTATTTGATGAGGAAATAAAACCTACAAACATACCAACTGATGAAATTTCACTTGCAAAAATAGACAAATCCAGCTTTAAGATGGCTCCGGATTTGGTTGGAATTGCACATCATCTCAATACAACTCCAGAAGAACTAAGAGAAGAGATCAAGGGAAAAGTGGTGCTTTATGATATTTGGACATATAGCTGCATAAATTGCGTTAGAACTCTCCCATACATTACTGCATGGGATGACAAATATTCAGATCAGGGATTGTTGGTTATTGGGATTCATTCACCAGAATTTGAATTTGAAAAAAATCCAGAAAACGTTCAGATGGCAATAGACAAACATGGAATCAACTATCCTGTTGTTTTAGATAATAACATGGAAACATGGAAGGCCTTTGAAAATAGATACTGGCCAAGAAAATACATTGCAGATCATGAAGGGTATCTTCGATATGATCACATAGGGGAGGGAGGATATCAAGAAACTGAAAAAATCATTCAACAACTTCTAAAAGAAAGAGACGTATCACTTGGAATTCAGGTGGCATCAGCTACCACTCTTGTAGATATTAATGAGTTTGAACATACTATGTTTAGAACTCCCGAATTATACTTTGGTTACAAGTTTGCACAAAATAGAAACCAATTAGGAAACGATGAGGGATTCCAACCTGAAAGGACAGTAACATATTCAGAACCTGACAACATAGATTTGCATAAATTCTATCTAACAGGGGATTGGAAAAATCATGAAGACAGCATGGAACTAGTATCTGAAACAGGTTCTATCAAGTTACTGTACAATGCTAAAGAAGTAAACATAGTAACTGATAAGGATGCAGAACTAGAAATATTTTTAGAGGGAGAGCCACTTCCTGAACAGTATTTAGGTACAGATATCACATTAGGAAATACGTTGACAGTGTCAGACCCAAATATTTACAACATCATAACTAGTGAAGATAGTTCTTCTCATATAATGGAGATAAAGATCACAGGTAGAGAATTTCAGATATTCACATTTACCTTTGGATAGTGTAACTCCTCCTCTTTGTCACTCTAGTGACAACATCTAGGGTGACAAATCTGTTTAAAACAAACAATTCAAGGCAGTATGGGGAAATTAAGGCATGATAAGCAACTCTTGGAACAAAGTAGACAGGGAAAGCATATCACAAAAAGTCATGGGCAAAGTAAAGCCTGATGAGCCATTAAAAAATAAGATTGATTTTGCACAAAAAAAATTACAATTTCAGATTTCAAAACTAGATTCGATTAATGAAAAACTAAAGAAAAAACATGATGTGATATTTGAGAAGATTGTAAATGCTCAAAGAAACAACAAAAACAGCTATGCGCAAGCCTATGCTGGAGAATTAGCTCAAGTTAGAAAAATGAAGAATATGGTAAGTGGAGCAAAACTCTCCATGGAACAAATCAAACTTAGACTAGATACCGTTTCAGAACTTGGTGATGTAGTAGTTACACTTAGCCCATGTATGTCAATTATCAAGGGATTAAGCCCATCACTCAATGGAATAATGCCTGAAGCAAATGCATCAATGCAAGATTTATCAGAAATACTTGGTGATGTAATGTCAGGATCATCAATGAATGTGACAGACAGCATGAATGTTGGAACCGAAACAAATTCTGACACCCTAGCAATTCTAGAAGAGGCTCACAGTGTAATTACAGGTCAGACAAAAACTTCAATTCCAGATGTTCCTGACAATCTCAAACACCAAATTATTCAGAAAAAATCAGACATTCTAGCCTAGATTTTTTCAAAGTAATGTTATTTTGTCCTCTTTTTACTTTTCAAAACTAGAATTTTCTTTATTCTTGAAATAGTAGGATAACTATATCCACGTCGTCGATAATTTGCAATCATCATCTTCCAGTTCTTTAATCTCCATTGAGCTTGTTCAGTTGTGACTGAATGCACCTCTTTTTGAATAATACTTTTTCTACCCACCTTTAGAGTTCCAGCATCTTTTGCAGACCATCTGTTTTTTGCAAATTTAAGTCCAGAAAGTATTTCCTGTACAGGCATTTCTTTGAAATATTCTTTGAGTTTTTTTAGTTCAACATCTGTGGGATTTTTTGAAATTGGTAACTCTACAGTAGGTTTTGACATGAATTTTCTAATTTGTTATACTTTAAGAGAATCTTGCTAAATTAGAATTTACTAAACTCAGAAATAATTATAAAAAAACAAGATATTCTGCCAAACTCTCTGCTAAACAATAGGTAAACAATACGCTTAATTTTGTACATATTTTATGCGATCTATGATAAACCCAGAACTAATGAAATTACTTGAAACAAATGATGTTTTAGACGTTCTGAGGGATTCAGTTACATATCAGCTTCAAAAAATCCACAATGTTGAGAGAACAAGTGAAGGGCGGGATTGGCATCAGGAATTGCCTCAAATTGTAAGAGCAAAATTTGACAACTATAAGGTAGATTATGAACATCTTTCTGGAATACTGAAACTAGAACACGAGCAAATCAAGAATGAAATGAATAAAGGGTACTATTATTGGAGATTACTACGCTCTGCATGCAACACATACAGAAACGACTTGGCAGAATATGATCAGCAGTTAAACCAAGAGTTTAACCTCAAAGAAACAGAGGCAATTTCAGACAATACTGTATTAAACAAATGCATTATAATTTTAGATCAGCACGTCATTGAAAAATAAGGGACTTTTGAGTTTATTCAACAAATGTTAAGAAAAAACAGGATTAGCATCTAGTCGGTGTTTTTGTCCATAAACAACTTGAATCTTTTTATGAGAATGCATTGAATTGAAAATATGGAATTTAAATCAGAA
>JAOTZM010000105.1 GCA_029861345.1 Candidatus Nitrosopumilus sp. | reverse complement strand
ACCTGCATCAATCACATCTGATGATTAGTTTATTTTGAAATTTTTACATCTACGACTGTTTGATAATATCTAGGGCCTACTGCTCTGACAATTTTTGAACCTAGAATTTCTGACTGTACTGGTGTAATTTGAAGATAGTGTTCTTCTGAAAGTTTTCCTGCCTCTGATTTTTTGTCAGCATGAATATGTGAATAATAATGGATTTTGCCTCCATTTTTCGTTGTATTGATTGCTGATTCTAAAAATTCATCTGATCTTTCAGGTAACAACATCAATGTTCTATCTGATTTGTCAACTAATTCTCCTTTGATAATTTTTGATGTATCCCCATTAATTGAAATTACTTTTCCTACAAGCTTATTTAATTTGATATTTTTCTCGCACAACTTAGATGCAACAGGATTGATATCTAAACTGTAAACAGTACATTTTTTCTTTTTTGCAGCCATAATGGAAAACATCCCGATTCCTGCAAACATGTTAGTAATTACCTCTCCTTCTTGAATCAAATTAGCAATCCTTTCCCTTTCTGTAGAAAGTCGAGGAGAAAAAAATGCATTTTCAACATCTACTGTAAATTTGCATCCAAATTCCTTGTATTCTGTTTCAGTATTATCTTCTCCTGCAAGAATTTCTAGGTTTCTTGTACGGAAATCTCCTTTTATAGCTGATGCCTGATAAAAAACACTTTTTGCAATTTTTACTTCATTTAGCAAAGTTTCACCAATAATTTTCTTCTTTGATAAGAGAGAATCAGGAATTCTAACAATGATTATGTCTCCAATCTGATCAAATGCTGAGATTAATTCTTCACTTTCTTTTAAGCTAAGCACACTTTCTAGTGCTTTTTTTAACATTCGAGTCAATTCTTGTAATTGAAATGACCGAAAATAGGTCATTTATAGCTCTTTACCTATACTGTTTCGTGCAACGCAGTTACGAAATATTTGAACAGTCAATCAAGAATGAGATAACTTGCAAGACACACAAATTCTATCTACACAAGTTTCTAGAGTTTTCAAAAATTAAAGATTATGATTCGTTGGTCTCTACTTACAACAAACATTTCTATGGAAGAAATCATAATTGGTATTGAATCGAACTTAGGAAAAATCAACCATACTGACTTGATACAAAATAATTACATCCCCATTATAGATAAGAGATCCTATTTAAAGAAAGTATGATTTTATGAAAAAATTGAGGTTTGATATTAATAGTTTGCTTTCATCTTTACCATAGAATGATAAAAATTGGTATTCATACATGATTAATCTTTTTAATGATAATCTTATACAAACTTCGGAGATACCTATTCAATTGCATTCAAGAAATGTTTATGTTTTAACTCGTGGCCATTTCAATCGACTCCAAAATCTTGGAGTGGATAAATGTGTTAAATGCAATATTTCATTTGAAGAAGAGGATGTTATTGCTACATCAACATTAAATCGATATTACTATGAATGTGCAATGCAAATCAATTTAGTTTCTGAAAATGCCAGAAAAGATTTGAGTAATGATAAACTGATTCCAAATGTACTAAACCAAATTAAAAAATTAACTAAAAAATATTCTATTAATAATGAAATATCCTCTCTTGCAATATTTTTAATCAAAACAGCTTTTGAAAATGTAAATTATGTAACAAAAAATCAATTAGGCCTATCATGTGCTGCAATATCACTGGCAAATAAACTGTTAGACAAAAATGATAATTCATGGAATAGATCATTACCGGTTTCACCAAATGTTTTAAGAAAAAGTGTGTCTCAACTAGAGAAAAGCTTGAGCAATGTAAACATTACTTTAATATCTCAGAATACTTTTGGAGTTAAACATTGAAATCAATTTTTGATCTGAAATTATATTTATTAGTAGATTGGAGAAAAAGATAGTGGGAATTTCATGTAATGGGATTTGTCAGAGATACAGGGCAAGAAAACCTGTGAGTATAGGCAGATACGCAAGCGGACAAAAACGATGTAATTCTTGTGGTGTTTTTATGAATTGGGATGGTTCATGGTGTCCTTGCTGTAATTATAGACTCCGACAATCTCCATGTAGTGGAAAATACAAGGAAAAATATTTACAAATAAAAAAGAAGAAGGCTATTTCTTTTGGTTTGTAAGGGAATATGTACTAGGTACAAAGCAAAATGGGGAAGTCATCAATTTAGATATGCAAGCGGACAAAAACGATGTAATGTTTGTGAAATTTTCTTAAAATGGGATGGATCTCATTGTCCCTGCTGTGGAATGTCATTGAGAACAAGGCCTAGGACAGCAAAAAGTAAAAGAATCTTTAGGCAACCACAAACCCAAAAAATTGGTTAAATCTATGACTTCTTTTGGTTCTTATCAGATAAGAGACTCTAAAAGAGGATTTCTTATAAAATTTTAAAATTAATTTTAAACTTGATTCTACCTAAAGTTTGATAATATATCTAGATTCATCATTATACCAGAGAGAAAAAGAAGATCTAGTTATTTTCTTTATAATGATCATCACATACATTGATTTGTTTATCATTAAGATTGGTTTGTTTTGTTGCCTTTTTTCCACATTCCATAAAATAGTGGCAGAAGACAGTTCTGTTTGAATTCAATATTACTTCGGTTAACAAATCTATGGATTTGCTTGGCTGTTGCGCATCATATAGTGACATTAAAATAATATCGTTATTATTATAGTTAAATCTTTAAAATAAAGAAAAAAGGAAACGATATTCGTTATTTTAGCTTCAATTTAGTAGCTTTGCTGATGATTTTGGAATGATCGGCTCTGGCACTTGTAGTCAGATAGAGAAGATGCGCATCATCAAGTGGTATCACTATACGCTTGATCTTTTCATATTCAGCAAGAGCATACTTTCCTTTTCCTATCTTTCGTGAGATCTGATTTCGTGCTTTCCAAATGCTTGCAGATGTTTTTAGTGATTTAAGACTCTCTTTTGTTGTTAAAAGATTTCTTACTCCTTTTTTATGGCCGCTAGATTTTATTCTTCCGTTCAAGTCAGTGATGGTTGCATAACGAATTGCGGGGCTAATTTTCATAGCTTGTTCCTGAAGACTTTGATAGTCCATGAAAAGACTAGGTATCTTCTAGATGTTAAAGATTTAAAATTAGTTGTAGATTTGGATGTTTTCTATAATTTATTAAAATTTCAGGAGAACTGTAGAAAGAATGTAGATCTGATTGATAAACAAACTTTATGCAATAACTCTTTTCTCTTTTATTATTTCATAAACTTGTATAGAATTATAAAAATATGCATCCATATCACACTGTAAGACAGTGTGTACTCGATGTTTATATCAAAATTGAGTATAATCACAATATGCAAGTTTTACAATCCACATATGAAATAGATGAAGATGCAACAAAGAATGCTCTTCTCTCAGTTGTCTCAGACAAATATTGCAGAACCATTCTTGAAGCCATTATGGACAAGCCAAAATCAGCAACGGAAATATCTGCTGAAACCAAGACTCCAATTAGCACGGTATACCGAAGAATTCAGACTCTTTATGACAACAAACTGATCCGCACATCTGGTACGATTACTGATGACGGTAAAAAACTATTCCTGTACAAGAGCAAGATCAAGGGAATTCAAACCACATTCAGTAATGGTCAGATAGAAGTTAAGTTGGTACTCAACCAATAACCCTTTTCTATTAATCCATAGATATTTTTCATAATCTTAGATAGAATTATGAAAATGTCTTAAAAATTTTAAAAACTACCGCCATGATTAATCAATTTTTTTGTAATACCTTAGTTTTGATCAAGTTAAAATTGTTTAAGATTTGATTGCATTTGTGATAAATTCGTTGTCTATAAATTTTATTTTTTGAGCAGTGACTTTTACTTCTTCAGGAGTAATAGATTTCTCCAAAGTAAGATAAATTGTAATCATTGGTAAGTATAGAATCATTTGCTGCATTTTTTCTCTAGTGATATGAATATAGTCTGTTTTCCCATAGGCATCATCAAAGTGTTCTCTGGTATGTCGTCTTAGATTAAGCTGATTATAAAACTTGATTCTATCAGGATCAGGTTCCATTGGTGTAGATGCAGCTGAAGATTGGTCAAGTAAGACATTTCCCTCCAAATCTATTAGACCTTGATGAATAATTTTCGGATCAGCTTTGAAAACCTCTGCTGCTAATTGTTCAACTTCTTTGGATACCAACATTCATAATTTTATCTAATTTTATAAAAACTTATCACAGTTCAGAAGCTTACGCATATTGAAGATACAAATCCTCCAAAGATTAATCTGATGACCTTGAAATCTGAAAAATAAATCTACAAAATTCTTGTGTAATCTCCATTAGGATTATGAATTAATTTTAAAAAAGAAAGAGGATAGTTAGAATCTATTTTCTTTCATTTCAGTTGCAAGGAATTCCTTTAACATATCCGCATGTTTTTGCCTATCGGCTTTGATTACTTCCCAAATCTTTACAAAATTTTCGTTGTTTACTTTTTGGGCATCCTCAATGTACAAATTGACACGATTTAAGAACTCTAATGTTTTTGTCAGTTGATGTACAGCATTGTAGGGATTGTCAGCAAGAGGTTTGTCTGCCATGGTAACAATATGTATTGAGAAATATTTTAATGATCCTATTTTTCGAATGAAGTTCCTGATCAGCATATTGTTTAACATTTCATAATTTCCATCAGGATTATCAACTAATATATGGAATTTTGACTAATTATTTAAAAAAATAATTCGTTAGAAAGATAATTTACCATTATTCTATTCCTAAAATGATGTTAAGAATAGGACCTATTTTCCATCAATTCTTGTAATAGAAATTTCCAGAAGCTTTCTGATCCTTATCTAATCTACTTTCTAATTTATTTACACGAGGTCTGAGACTTTTTTCATCTCTTCTAAAGGATATGTCAAGTGATTTTAGAAATCTATTCATAGCATCAGCTTTGGGCATAGGAGATGAAGCATGACCTTCAATCCCTGATTCCCCTTCAAAAATTACCATTGTATCTGAAATCAGGTCCATCAACTGTAAATCATGATCAATTACTATTGCTGATTTTCCAAAAGAACGAACAAATTTCTGTAAAAATTTTGCAACTGCTATTCTATCCTCTACATCCAAAAATGCTGAGGGTTCATCTAACGCATACAGATCTACTTTTTGTAATAGACATGATGCAACTGCAACTTTTTGCAATTCTCCTCCCGAAAGATTCTTGACAGATTTATTGTAAAGTTTTTTAATTTTTAATGGGTCGAGTATTTGTTCTTCTTCAAGACTTCCCTCAACGGAATTGCCGTTTGCTTTATCTAATACTGCTACAACTTCTACATCAATATCGTTTTGGAGATATTGTGGTTTGTATGCTATCTTAATTTTTTTATCGATACTACCAAAATCTGGTTTTTCAACTCCTGCGATCATCTTCATCATGGTTGTCTTTCCAAGAGCATTTGCACCCATTATGCCTAGAACTTCGCCTTTTCTTACTCTACCGGGCTCAATTGTCATTGAAAATGAAGGAAACTTTTTCTCTAGTTTTGGGTAGGTTACAATGTCACTTCCTTCTTGAAATACATCAGTAGATGAAGATGATACATCAAAAGAGAATTTCTTGTCTCTAAATCTTACATTTTCATTTGGTAAATATCCATCAAGAAAAACATTGATTCCAACTTTGGTAGATAAAACATTTGAAACGATTCCATATGCAGTAGGTTCACCGTATAATACTTCGATATAATCACTGAGAAAATCTAATAATGTTAGGTCATGCTCTACTACCATTACACTTTTTCCTATTCTTGCTAAATTTTGTATCACTCTAGCAAC
>JAOTZM010000104.1 GCA_029861345.1 Candidatus Nitrosopumilus sp. | reverse complement strand
GTTCCAATTTTTTCCATCACTACATAATAATAGTCAATTATTGCATCAACTAAAGCATAAGTAACATAATCACTCTTTCTTTCCCTTATTGCCCCCACAGAGTTCTCAAGTCTTTTTCTAATAGGATCAAAGATATCATCGCTTGTCTCCTGAAATGACAATACGTAATTTTTTCCAACTAGAAAACTGATCTGCTCCATAAACAATAAATTTTCAGAAAGTATATGTGGTAACTTTAGAAGTATATGCAAGTAATCATCATGATCTTCAATTTTTGGTCTGAGTTCAGTATTCATAATGTCTGACTGCACTAAATTATGTATGGAGTAGTACTGACCAATTTTTTGAATTATCTCTGCGTCATGCAATCCAATTATGTTAGTCCAGGTTACAGTTGTTTTCTCCTTTGTGTTAAGACACTCATCTATTGTATCCAACTTTTTATGAGAAAAGTTAGTTTTATCAAATTCAATCTGGTCAAAAGCAACTTTTTCTACTCGTTTTTCTCCCACATGTATCAACGCACCTGGCTGCAATCCTACAGTATCAGATGTTGTTGTTGCATCATCAGGCTTTTTGTTTAGGAGTTTTGTAATGTTGGAAATATGGGTAAAGCCAACATCTCGTGTAATTTCTGTTACTTTGGATGTCTTACTAACTACTCCAACAATAACAAATCCTGCTATGATGGAAAATACCATGCTTACTGCAAATGGGCCAAGATCACCATTTGCTGCAGCTTCGTATATTGCTTGTACATCTGTTGATGTGTTAATTTTAACAATCGAACCAATCACCAGATCAATTAAAAAGAACATGAATGAAATGATTGCACCTATCACTATTGCAGTGACAGCTGTAATTTTTGGGGGTATGTCGATGTCCTTTTCTTGTTTGTAAGGATAGATGTATTTCTTATTTTTTACAATCAAGATGGCTATCGCAGTAATGATGATCGTTGATAATATCCACCAAACAATAAACCATAACCCTTGTTCAGAATTAATCTGCTCTATTCCAGAAATAAGGTCTTGTATATTGCCAGTCAATGGCAAAGACAAAAGTGAAGTTGCAGCACCAATAAAGATCTGGTAGACAAATGCAAACAGAAATCCTAGAACTAACCTGTTCGCAATTATGCCTATTTGTTCTCTCAATTGTTATCCTCTGATTTAGTTTTTATTTTTTGTATACGTATTTTTGTAGATCTATTTTTTTCTACTTCTTCAACTGTAAATTTCAAAGAATTTAGGGTTATTACATCAGATGGTTTTGGGATGTTGTGTAGTTTTTCATGCAAAAGGCCGTTTAATGTTGAATAGTCATCACCTGGTGGAATATCTGTCTTAAAGTATTCGTTAATTACATCAATTTCTAAATCACCAGTAGCAATTATTGTATTATCATCTATTTTTTCATAAACTGCCTTTTTGGAATCTGTTTCATCGTAAATTTCTCCCACTATCTCTTCAATGAGGTCCTCCATAGTTACACATCCCTCAAACCCTCCAAACTCATCTATCACTATTGCCATGTGAGTGTTTTTTGCCTGCATCTCTTTAAGAAGGGAGTTCATTCTTTTTTCCTGAGATACAAATATTGGTTCCCGTACTAGTTCGCCTAGTTTCTCTTTTAATAATTCAGGGTCTTGTAGGTGTTTTAGGATGTCTCTCACATGCAAAACACCTACAATATCATCTAGATTTTTTCCATAAATTGGAATTCTAGAATGTCCACTCTTATCTATCAAGTCTGCGGCTTCACTTAAGTTCATTTGTGAATTAAGGGCAAACACTCGTGTCCTAGGAGTCATAACAGAACGCACCACCGTCTCATCAAAGTTGAGCGCACCATGCACTAAAATACTCTCATGTTTGTTTAATGCATCATCTCTTTGTCCCTGCTCAATGATTCCTCCAATCTCTTCTTTTGTAAGTGCGGGAGGAGTGTAATCACTACCTGTCAATTTGATTATGCCTCTAGTTATCTTCTCAAGTATCCATACTGCAGGATAGAAAACATAGCTAAATGCCATCAAAATTCTACTGCATCTCAAGGAAACTTTTGTGGCATTAGCATTACAGTATGTTTTAGGGGTTACTTCTCCAAAGATTATGATCAAAAAGGTCATGATGCCCACTGCAATTCCTAAACCATTTTCTCCAAATATTTCAATTGCAACTACTGTTGCAAGGGATGCAGAGCCGATGTTTACTAGGTTGTTTCCAAGGTTTACACTTGACATCATCCAGCCAGGATTTGACTTTAGTTTCTGTAATGCTTTGGCCCCTTTTACATTATCTTTTACTAGTCGCTCAACTGTGGCCTGGCTTGTTCCAACCAGGGCAACTTCCAGTCCACTGAAAAAACCTGAGAGGCCAATGAGTGCTGCAAGGGCAGCTAATTCATACTCAAGACCCATTTTTAGAACACTTGTAAATAATTGATGTCAGCAATGCAGCCCTCTCAGCAATACTGTCATGAACAATATATTCCTGAGGGGATCGGTACTTGTGACCTATTGGTCCAAACCCATCTAACGCTGGAAGTTCAGAGGGCACATTACTAATGTCTGAAGACATTATCTGCTCATGTCGTTTTATTTTTACTTCATGCTTTTTGGCCAAATCCTCGATCATTTCATAAAATGCAGTATCAGATTTCTCTTCGATTACCGGAGGTCTGGTCTGAACTTGATTTATTGCAACCTCTAGTTTTGGTGCATCTGTTTCACGCTTTTTCATTATATTCCGTATTTTTGTATCAAGTAACGTTCCCAGCTCAGGAGTCTCAAAACTGCAAATCAGTGAAATGGTGGCAAAATTTGGAGTATGTCCGTGAGTTCCTTGTGATACAATAGATGTTGTCCTTACACGATAGTCTTTTTCATCCTTTGATAGTTTCTCAATAGCAGAAATTTTCTTACCTAATACCGGAATGATACCATGAATGTTAGCAGAAAATATGTTTGGGGCAGTAAAACGAATCTGATAATCATTTCTTCCATAACATGTTGTAATTATACCGCCATCCTTACTGGCAGATTTTAATCCCATAATGTATCTTGATGTTTTAGAATATTGCTGGACTAGATCCTTGCTGAATTTTCCACCCAAACTATCATCAGTGGTAAGCAATACAGCACATCGAATCTTGCGTAGTCTTTTTGCAAAACGAAGTGCGTGCAATGCCCCTAACATTACTATTAATCCACCCTTGCTTTCAGCTATTCCTGAACCAAGTATTTTATCATCATCTTCGTAATAGTTTATCAAATCGTTTGGTCCATAATGTGTATCAATATGCGATATGATTAAAACGTCATTTTCAGACTCATTATGATTTTTAAAATAACGAAAGTCGCCAACATCAAACTGTTTATGAACATGCTCGCTAAATCCCAAATGCTTTAGTCTACGTGATAGAATATTCCCCATTTTGTTAATGTTATCAATATTGTATACGTGGGTATTCATATTCACCAAATCCCTGAGAGTTTCTTTTAGGCTATGCAGATGTCCTCGCAAATATGTTCTTGCAACTACACGTAAGGGCTGTGTCAGGTCTGGCTCACCATCTATAACTTTTGGCGATGAACCAAAGTATCGCATTATTGCAACATCAAGAATTTTATTAATCAAAGAATCATATGTGTATCCTGCAGTTTGTGCTGCATAAAATAATGAACCACCAGTTCCAAGACTTGCCATCGAGTTTAACTCAAGAATGTAAAGATTCTCATCCTTGTCCATTCTAAAATCAACCCTGCTATAATCATTGAGTCCCAAAGAGGAAAATGCCTTTATGCACATCTGTTTCATCTCTTCTGTTTTCTCTTTTGATAATTTTGCAGGACATGTTTTGCCAACTCCACCTTTTTTCTTTTTGTCATCCAAGGTTTGTATCTGATCTGGATCATCCAAATTGATTTCAACTATTGGTAGGATGTCTATGTTGGGCGGATTTCCCATAATCCCTACTGCAAATTCCCGCCCCGAAATGAATTGTTCTACTAGTATGTCTTGCTGGAATTTTTCAATCTGTATTTTTACTGCTCTCCGCAAATCATCCCAATTGTTAACTACTTCCATTCCCATAGAAGTAGATTCTAATTTTGGCTTGACAATTACAGGAAAGACTAAATCATCAAAAGTGTCTTCATCAGTTCTAAATACCCAAAATCCTGGAGTAGGTATATTGTGTTTTTGTAAAATAATTTTTGTCATTACCTTATCCTGAACAATTGCGTGTCCTGCTGGACCTGACCCAATGTATGGAATGCCAAGCATTTCCATCATTGCAGGAACATGTGTGTATCGATTCTGTCCTTGTATCCCATAAGCCATGTTGAATACCATTCCTGGGGAATCTCCTGCAACTACTCTTGGCATAAATTCACGTAATTCATCTGCCAGGTGAATGTCTCCTTCAACTACCTTTACAGTGTGTCCACCTCTTTCCAATGCCCTTGCGACACGTTCGACTGCCTTTTGACTGTAATGTTCTTTGGTGGTCATTCCAAAGACGTTGATTACATCCTCAGGATCAATTTTTTTTTCATTATAAATTAAAGCAACTTTCAATAGTTCATCAACTCTTAGATTTTTAATGATTTAAAGATGTATTATCATCATGGTTGTGATTTTTTCTGTGTCCATATCTGTTCATTGATATCATGACACTTGCAATCCTCTGACTTTCCCTTGCAGTCTTTTTGATGCAATGGTTTGTCACATTTGTTACAATCAGGATCCCTCCAGCTTGCTTGGTTTCCGCAATTTGCACATCTCATTTTAATTAACATCTCCGAGTTTTGTGATTGTTCTTTTTCGCAAAATTGTTTTCTTATTCATTAGTGACAAATCATGAAATAATCTTTATCAATAGAATAGATGTTTGCCACAGATGACAAAATCATCATTGTGTAATAACCAAGTACATAACATGCTATATCAGGAAACACGCTGAATAACAAAAGTCACTATATTTCAGCATCGGATTTTATGTCTACTGATTTTATCACTGTAAGAGCAGATGATTCACTAATTCATACAATAAAAAAAATACTGCAAATGGATCTAAATTCAGCAATAGTCATTGAAAATAATACAAAGAACATTCCTGTAGGAATCATCAAGCTAAAGGATCTGCTAAGAACAATAATGGAAGCCTTTGACAGAGATGCTCCAATATCAGACTTGAGCAAAATTTTGGCAAAAGACGTCATGTCCGTTCCGCTAATCTACGCCTTTTTGGATCAACCAATATGGGATGCATTAGACCTAATGTATTCAAAAAATATCAGCATTTTACCTGTAATTGATAGTCAAGGGGAAATACAAGGAGTAGTAAGGATGAATTCAATTCTTAAGAATTTGTCTGAACTCTAGTAATTTGATTTAGACGTGAGTCATAGAGTAGTTGATTTCCTTTAAGATTACATCAACCAGTTTACCATGTATTGATTTAACTCAAAACTATCTCACCTTAAATTCCGAAATTAGTAAATAATATCACAGAACAAAATTCCATGATCCCCAATTTAGAGAATGAAAAAATTACAGAAATTAAAACGCAGAATCTTTTCCTGAACTGTATGGCTGATTCTACCTTAAGAGATATTCTGTTTTGTACTATTGATGAACCAAAACCAATATTGCAAATAAGCAATGAAAATGGCATTCCGTTGCGTACAGTATATCGTAAGGTTCAGTATATGTTAGACAACAGATTGATGAAGATTTCAGGTGCAATTACAGACACTGGGAAAAAATTTTTTCTGTACAAAAGTAGAATCAGATCAATTTCTGTCAAAGTAGATAGTTCTAATAATTTGTATGTCTATGTAAATAGAAATAGATAGTTGT
>JAOTZM010000103.1 GCA_029861345.1 Candidatus Nitrosopumilus sp. | reverse complement strand
TAACAATAATAATTCCAGCCATCATGAAGAGAATGCCTTTTCCGATTCCGTGTGTAACATACATCATCTCTGCACCTGAAAGACCAAGTACGGAAATTGAACCTATACCAAACAGGATATAACCCATTTGGCTTATACTAGAATAAGCAAGAAGACGTTTTAAGTCGTCTTGCATGAGTGCCATTGCGCCACCATAAATCATTGTAACAAGGCCCCAGATGTGGAACCAGATTGAAAGTTCAGCAAATGTTGAAGGTAAGAATTCTACAATTAACCTGAAAATACCATAAGCACCAATTCCGATCATGGCTGGTGACAATAATGCACTAATTGGTGTAGGTGCCGAACCGTGTACATATGGAAGCCAAACATGGAACATAAAGACTGCTAGTTTAACACCAAGACCTATTACAATTGCAATTGCAGAAAGCATTAAAATATCATGAGGAATTTCTGATTCATTAATATCTGCAAAGTCAAAACTTCCAATTGTAAGACCAATCATCAAAAAGCCCAACAGTAAAACAACTGCACCAGCATGGGTCCAAAACAAGAACATCAAACCAATCTTTCTTCTTGGACCATCACCCCAAAGAGCTACTAAGAAGAAACCGGGAACTAACATAAACTCAAAGAATAGATAGAATTCAATAAGATTTGTTGCAAGAATGGTACCAAGCATTCCCATCGCAAAGACAAGATAAAGTGCAAAGTAAAGTCCCGATTTAGCATTTACATAATTTGAAAGAGAAGATGATTCAACAATTGAAGTCTGGCCGCTTCCAGATGTATTGATTTTTTGTTCTTCTTCGAATTGTTCGTGGAATTTGTGAATCATATATGGTTTTGAGTAAAGTGCCAAGATTGTGGATAATACATAGATGATTATAGCAAATGGTGATGCTAAACCATCTAACAAGAAACCAAACTCACCAAACTGTTCTGTCCATGGATAATGTTCTTCTACAGTTCCAGAAAGTGCAGCATTAATTACAAGAATTGTGGTGTATAAGAGAATTGCAAATGTAAACCACATTGCTGGTGTAGGACCCGCTTTTCTTCCAATTATGTAGGCTACTGGAGATAATAGCAATGGCAAGAAAATTGCCTGTAATAATGCATATTCCATTATCCTTTCAAACTCCTAAAGTCTGCAATATCGACATTTTGATACATACGGTAAGCTACGATAATTAATGAGAGCCCAACTGCTACTTCTGCAGCTGCAATTGCAATTGAGAATAACGCCAAAGTTTGACCACCACTATGAGGTATGAATCTACCAAATGCAACGAGGTTAAGATTTGCAGCATTGATGATAATTTCAACAGCAAATAGCATTCGAATAAAATTACGTTTTACTGCAAGTCCGTAAATTCCTATGCCCAATAGAGCAACAGATACAAGTGTAAAATCAACTAGTTCGTTGGTCATTCTCCACATCCTCTCGTTTGGCTAAAACTAATGCACCAGTTACAGAACCAGCTAAAATCAAGGCCATCAAAATCAATGCAGGCCAATAATATGTTACAAAGTCGGTACCAATATCTCTAAAATCAACTGCAGGTTCATCAGTAGTAATTGTTTTGATTCCAGAATCTATGAATACAGCACCTAATGCTACCATCACAATAAGCATTAATCCAATTCCTGCAAACTTTCTTCTCTTGTCTTCGATTTTTTTGAATATGAGTTCTCTTTTTACCAGCATAACTGTAAATAAAATTAAAACAGCAATAGAACCTACATAAACTGCTAGTTGGAATAATGCAACAAATGGTGCATCTAACAATAAGAAGAACCCTGCAATACCTCCAAGAGTTCCCATCAAGGCAATAGAGCCATAAATTAACGATCTAAGTTCAAGTGCAGCAATTGCAGAGCCAATTGTAATTACAGTTAATGCAAGAAATGCAGCATCAGCCATGTGTTGCACCTCTATCAGTTATTATGATTTCACTGTCTTGTGCAACGTACGGCTTTACCTGAAGTTGAGCAGGAGTATAAATTAGACCTTCTTTGGAAAATGAAGAAAGCTCATAATCATTAGTCATATATAGTGCATAAAAGGGACATGCATCAACACAAAGACCACAGAAAACACATTTACCATAATCAATTTGAGGCATGATTGATTTTTTGTTTTGTTTTAGCTCTTCTGGAACCTTTACCATTGCAATTGCTTCAGCAACGCCTTCACATGCGATAGAACACAATTGACAACCAGTACAGTGATCATGAAATAACATATGACGTCCCTTTAGGCCAGCAATTCCAACACCAGTTGAAGGATCAAACTGATAGCCATCTCCTACAAACTTTAGTTTCTCTTCAGGATAACGAAGTGTGAATCGCTTAATTGCAAGATGTTTAATTCCGGAGTTTAGTGCGCGGATAATACCTGTTGCAGTTCCCATTATTGCAGTCCTCCTGGTCCTAGCACTCCAGCGTAAAGCAAGCCTAGTGCAATAAAGATGTTAACGAAAGCAAGTCCAATGAGCTTGGTCCAACCAAGACTCAACAACAGATCAATTCTGATTCTTGGGAAGACACCTCTTGGCAGCAAGATAAAGAAGATCACTCCAACTGTTTTGAGAACAAACCAAAGGGTACCATTAAGCATTTCTTGTGTAAATAGAGGCAATCCTGGAATCTTGGCTGTTATAGGACCCATTACAATTCCATCAGTAAGAATTTCTGCTGGGAATGGAGGCACAATCATCGGGCCATTCCAACCACCAAGGAATAATACAACAAACAATGCCGCAAAAGCGTAAAGTTTCAGATAGGTTCCTAATTGAACAAGACCATACATCATTCCAGATAATTCTGTTAACCAGCCAGCTACAATTTCACTTTCAGCTTCTGGTAAGTCAAATGGAATTCTTTCTAATTCTGCAAGCATTGTGATAAAAAAGACAATAGCACCAATGGGTAAAAATATAATCCATGGGAAACTTGATTGACTTGCAGCAATTTCAGATAAGTTGAGAGTTCCAGTTAGAATAACAACTCCCAACAAAGACAAGATTAATGGAATTTCAAATGAAACCATTTGGAATAAGGCTCTGATGCCTCCAATGAATGGGAATTTACTGTTAGCAGACCATGCAGAGAGAATTGTAATGATTGGAAAGAATCCAATTACTGCAAAGACTCCAAGTAATCCCAAGTCTACATCTGCAACTACCCAACCCGGAGCAACAGGAATGAATGCAACAAACGCAGCTGCTGCTGCAACAAAGATTACTGGTGCTGCCCAAAAAATAGGCTTGTCAGCTTTGGCAGGAATGATTATTTCTTTGGAAATTAATTTCAGTCCATCACCCATCAATTGTAAGATACCCTCAATTTTTCCGCAGTAAAAAGGACCAACTCTTAGCTGTAACTTTGCAAGCATCTTTCTTTCAACAAAAATTGTTCCAGCAGCTAATAATGCTGCAAACCCAAATCCAGGAAATGCCATTACTCTAAAGATATCAGTTGTCATGAATGCTTGAACTATTGGAAGCACTCGTGAAGGATCTGCTAACCATGTTAATGCAAGAAACGGTGTAAGTAACTCACCATTAATTACAGGCATTTCAATGACGAATAAAACCATCATAACTGCTGGGATACCAATTAATACCATCAGCAATATGACCCAGAAGACATTATCAAGTAATGATTTGATAAATTCACTTAGTTTGAATTTTGGTGCAATAACTGACATTTATCTATCTGCCTCCACTGGCCAATAATTAAGACTCCAATAAACGGATGGCATATTACCAAGTTTTTCACCCTTTAGAAGATATGGTAATGCAATCAGGTTTCTAAAGGAAGGTACACTCAACTTTACTCGGTATGGTTCCGGTTTGCCATCTGAAACGATATAGCAACCTAAAGAACCTCGACCAGATTCTACACGTTTGTATACTGTATCATTTCCACCTTTTGGATTTGGTTTTAGTTTAACTCTAACTGAACCTGACTTTGGCATTTTTTGCAATGCTTCTCTAATTATTCTGCAGCTTTCCATCATGTCAAGCCATGGAATTCTAGATCTTGCATAAGAATCTCCTTCCTTCATTACAGGTACTTGGAAATCTAGCTCATCATAGACATCATAGGGTTCTTTCTTTCTAAGATCATAATCAACACCACTTGCCCGAAGTACAGAACCAGTTGTTCCAAGTCTAATTGCGTCTTGACGTGATAGTACACCAGTATCTTTAGTTCTTGAAATCAGAATTGGGTTATCATAGAAAACTGCAGCATATTCTTTGATACGTTTTTCAAAATAGTTAACTTGACGTAAACAAACATCTTCAAAGTTTGGTGGCAAGTCATTTCTAACTCCACCAGGAACAAAATGAGCATGGGTAACCCTTGCTCCAGTCATTTTTTCCATTAGATCAATTAAGAATTCACGGTCACCTGCAGGCCACATGAACATTGTAGAGTGTCCTAAGAAGATTCCATAAATTGCAAGCCAATACATTATGTAAATACATCTATTCAGCTCAGATGCAATAACTCTAACATACTTTGCACGTTCAGGTACTTCGATTCCAAGAAGTTCTTCAACTCCTAAGACATATGGATATAAAACATTACATGAATCATGAATTACTGGTCTTTCTAAGTGAGGAATGTTTAGGATATAATTTCTATATTCGGCCATTTTTTCTTCACCACGATGCACATATCCAGGATCAGGATCACATGCAACAATATAGTCACCATCAATTTGTACAACAATTCTCATGTGACCAGAACCCGGGTGTTGTGGTCCAACATTAAGAGTCATGATTCTCTCATCGACTTTTTGGAGTGCTAGTCCTGGAGGTAATTCTGCAGTCATCTCTATCTTCCCTTTATTGCAAAGTCCTTTCTAAGTGGAGGCAAGTCCGCCCAATCTTCTGGCAAAAGTAATCGTCTATTATCAGGATGACCTTCAAAGTAAACACCAAGCATTTCAAAAACTTCTCTTTCATGAAACTCTACACTGTAGAATATATCTCTAAGACTAGGAAGTTTAGTTGCATCGTTTCCAGGGATCGGATCTTCTTCTCTTTGAGATCTAGTGGCTAAAACAAGAATCTGTCTTGCCAATGAAGAATCTGTATAAGATCCAATATGATAAACAACTTCAATTTCTTTATCCTGAGGATAATCTACGCCTGAAACAGATTCTACATGATCATAATTCAATCCATCACGAATGAATTCAGCAACATCATGCACATTTTCTTTGCTAACATTAATTCTAACTCTATCTTCTTTTACAAAAGCTACTTCAACTTTCTCTCCAAATTGTTCAACAATTTTATCTGCTAGGCCCTTTTCAAATGCAGGCAATTCTATTGGTTTTTCTTCAGGTTTTTTTGGTGGAGATTTAGCTGCGGGTTTAGCTGCAGCTGGAGGAGTAGGTTTTTCAGAATTAGAGCTCATTATACAAACTTCCTAGCCTTCATTCTCTTTATTTTCTCTTGCAATAACATACATCCTTGGATGAGAGTTTCAGGTCTAGGTGGACAACCCGGAACATAGACATCAACTGGAATAACTCCATCGATTCCTGGAAGTACATTATATGAATCAAAATACAATCCTCCAGTAATTGCACAAGCTCCCATAGCAATTACATACTTTGGTTCAGGCATTTGATCATAAACTAATCTGAGACGTGGTGCCATTTTTCGTGTAATGGTTCCTTGAACAACAACAAGATCACATTGTCTAAGTGAACCAAACGCTTCGATGATACCAAATCTTTCAACATCATATCTAGGACTTGATGCTGCACCAAATTCAACACTGCAACAAGCTGTTTCAATGTGGACAGGCCAGAGTGACCAAATTCTACCCCAATTGATGGCATAGCC
>JAOTZM010000191.1 GCA_029861345.1 Candidatus Nitrosopumilus sp. | reverse complement strand
AAATTTGCTCAAGCAGCAGCAAGTGGAATTATTTTAGGATGGGTATATCTAAGATATGGCTTTGTAGCCTCTCTATTGATCCACTGGGCTACAAATTACTTTATTTTTTCTTATGCGACTTTTATTTCTCAGATAAATTTTATTTCAGTAGAATATGCATTTTCACATTCATTGATGTCAACATTAGAGCTGTTGTTGTTAGTTTCAGGTGCCATGTCTGTTTCTGTATTATTTGTAAATAAATTTTTTACAAAAAAAGAATCTAACTTAGAGATTTAGGGCCACTTTCAAGCCTTTGTATCTATTTCTAATTGTAACTTCAGTTACTCCTGCTGCTTCAGCTACGTCTCTTTGTGTTTTGTTTTCACCATTTGTAACACATGCCACATAAAGTGCAGCAGCTGCTAATCCCATAGGATCTTTTCCTGCAGAAATTTTTTTCTCTTCAGCAGTTTGTAAAATTTTTGTCGCTTTTCTTTTTGTTTTTTCAGATAATCCTGATTTACTTGCAATTCTTGAAATACATTTGATTGGATCCACAACTGGCATCTTTAAATTTAATTCTCTTAGCAATAGACGATAACATCGAGCAATATCTTTTCGTTTAATGTTGCTTGCCGTTCCAATATCCTTTAGTGTTCTGGGAGTTTCTGTATCGCGACATGCTGCATAAAGTGCTGACGCAATTAGTGCTGAAATGGAACGTCCTCGTACTAGTCCTTTTTCAAGAGCTTTTCTGTAAATGTATGCTGCCTTTTCAATTACGGCATCACCTACTGCAAGTTTGTCTTTTAGTCTGTCTAATTCACTAAATGCTTGTCTAAAGTTCCTGTCAACTGGTTCATGAACTTGACTTCTGCTATCCCATGTTCTGAGTCTTTCAATAGTACTTTTCATCGATGCAGTTAATGGTTTTCCCGTGGCATCTCTATTTTGAGGATTGATCACAGTAGCTAATCCCATGTCATGCATGGCTAGTGAAGTTGGAACTCCTGCTCTGCTTTTGTTTTCGCCTTCATTAGAAAATGATCTCCATTCAGGCCCTGACTCTTCAACTTTATCAGTAATTACAAATCCACATTTTCCGCAAAAATTCTCACCAGTATTGGCATCTGTGACTAGAGTGCCTTGCCCACATCTCGGACATCTGTCTTTTGGATTCACTGTTTTAACCATTTTATCTCTTCCAAAACCTTTTATGATAATATTTAAAATTTTCTAATTTATCCAATTTAAGTCTGTTGGTGATCTCATGCCTAAATTATCTATTTGCTCTTATTTTTAATGGACTTGCTAATTTGTTTCTATAATTTTTCTGATTTTTTCTGCAATCTGAGGTTTTTCGTTTTGTTCTAAAAGAAATTTCAAATCTTCATCATTGTCTACATCCCACATGATTCTTTTAACAAAAATCAATGCAACATTTAGGGTATGTTCTTTGGCAGTATTCATGTGAATTTTGTAACTGTCTTCATCATAGTGGGTTTCCATTAAATCTACAGGCATTCTTACAAGTGCATTGGTTCCATCAAACCTTCTTGATGGTACTACGATTACAAAATTTGGCGGAGCCTTGTAGTTTAGCATAAAGTCAATGTCTTGAGTTTTGATATAGGGAATATCTTGAGGAAATACAATTGATACATCTAAACCATTCTCTAAAAGATACTTGTCAGCAAGTGCTACTGCACTATTGACACTTTCTTCTTTTTCATCAATAATGGTAATCGCGTTGAATTTTTTTCCAATCTCAATTGCCTTTTCTTCTTTAGTTACAATAATTATTTTCTCAATTTGTGGAGATATTGATACTGTGTGTAGAATTTCTTCCAACATTATTTTGCACAAGTTTTCTTTTTGATGTGGAGATAAATCTAAACGAGTTTTTGCTTTAGAGAAAGTCTTTACAGGAATTATTGCAGCTATCTTCAAGTTATACGTGTACTTGCTTTAAGATGAAATTTGCTAATGCGTCTTCTGCTAATTTATTTTTCATTGTAATTTTTGTTTCAAAAACTTTCATGTCTAAACTTTGAATTTTCTTTA
>JAOTZM010000190.1 GCA_029861345.1 Candidatus Nitrosopumilus sp. | reverse complement strand
CTGTATTCATGGCCACATTTTTTTGAAATTTGTTAAAAGGATTTATCCAAATCAAAAATGAAGTTGGGAAAATTTATTAATATTTTGTAAACAAAAATTTATCTAAATTGAATCTAAAAATTATTGCACCTGTAATTGTAATTGGTATTGCAATTACTATACTTGTTGTTTCATTCCAAGATGAATCACCTGGTCAGATCACTGTTATTCCTACTGATTCTAATCCTATTGACTTTGCGCATGTTGAACCTACTGTAATGGAGACAAATGGTGTCAAGCATATAATTTCACTTGATAAAATCAAAGGCGGAGGGCCACCAAAGGATGGAATTCCTTCTATTGACAACCCTGTGTTTGCAAATGTTCCAGATTCTCATTTCATGTCTGATTCTGATACTATTATTGGATTGGAAATTAATGGAGATGCAAAAGCTTATCCTCTCTTTATCTTAGTTTGGCATGAGATAGTAAATGATAATGTTGGTGGAACTCCTGTTGCTGTCACTTATTGCCCCTTGTGTTATACTAATCAAGTCTTTGAGAGAATAATTAATGGACAAGAAGTAGAATTTGGAACTTCTGGAAAACTATACAACAGTAACTTGTTGATGTATGATAGATTTACAGAATCTTATTGGAGTCAGGCACTTGGAATGGCTGTTAAAGGTGAATTAAGTGGATACAAACTAAATTTGATTCCATTTGATGTCATTACTTGGGGTGACTGGAAGACACTTCACACTGATACCTTGGTCCTTACAACTGAAACTGGACACATCCGTTCGTATGCAACTGATCCTTATGGAAATTATTACACAGAGCCAAGAATACTGTTTCCAGTAGAGCATAGTGATGATCGAATGCATCCAAAAGAAATTATTCTTGGATTTAATCAAGGAAATATCTACAAGGCCTACAAACAAAGTGACATCGAGTCAAATACTATCCTTAATGACTCCATTGATAACAATCCTGTACTGCTTGTTTCGTTATTTTCTCAAAACTCCCGTGCTTTTGAACGAACACTTGATGACAAAGTTCTAGACTTTGAGTATATTAAAAATAAAATTATCGATACACAAACAAATTCTGAATGGAATTATGATGGTTTGTCAATTTCTGGTGAATATGAAGGAAGACAATTAGAACGACTACCCATTGAGCCTGGATTTTGGTTTGAGTGGGTTGCATTTCATCCAGAAACTCTAGTTTATGGTGATGTCTAGATGAAACCTATCAAAAAAGCTATACTTGTTGGAATTCTTACTATGGCCATTTATCTTTCCGTAGTTGTAATTACTACCCCTGCCTTAGAGCCTTTGAATGCCATTAGTGCTGCATTTCAACTAAATTCTATAGTCATTATTGGAATGGGAATTGGAATCGGATTACAAGTTTTCTTGTCTGAAAAAAGTAAATTGTTAGGATGCAAACTTAGCGTAAAGAAAAAAGCGTTTGGAGGAAATTCGGGCAGCACTGCTGTAACATCCTTTTTCTCCTTTTTCTCTTTGGTTCCACTTGGCTGTTGTGGTTGGTGGTTGTATGCATTATCTTTACTTCCAAGTATTGTTGGAACTGGTGTATCTGCAGTATTGATTGAATATAGTCAAGTTTTAGCTTATATCGGCCTTGCAATTATTTTTGGATTTGCAGGATTGACTGCATACAAACTAAAACAAGAGCAACAGTTACAAAAAATTGTTTAATCTATTTTAATTGAGAATGCTAAGAGATCTCCTTTACTTTTACTGAGAAACTTTGCAATTTTAGTTATAAATCCATATTTTTTGTCTCTCCATTTTACAGCTTCTTTGGTTTCTATTTCTGATAGTATTTTGGCAATTCCTGTTATCCATTGACCAGTAACTTTTCCACTGATAGTACAAGTTGCAATTTTTACATCTTGGTTATTTCTAAGACGTTTTACTTTTCCTGTTTGATCACGAGTAACAACATAAATCAAATTATTTTTTACAACAAACCAAACCGGCGTTCTTACCGGCTTGTTATTTTTTCTATATGTTTCAAGTGAAATATATTTTTGTGATTCTAATTC
>JAOTZM010000025.1 GCA_029861345.1 Candidatus Nitrosopumilus sp. | reverse complement strand
ACGTGCAGTCCGTTCAGCAGCGCTGAGAGATTCAGCAAGCGGTGATGGTTTAGACGTACTTGTCATAACTAGCGAAGGAACTGAAGAATTCACTGAAGCAATTAACTAATTGTTAATACTTTATCTCGTAAGTAATGTTATTTTTAGTTGATGCAATGCTTGGCAACGTTGCAAAAAAATTACGGTTACTTGGATTTGACTCAGAGTATTTTTCTGACATTGATGATTCTGAATTAATTGAAAAAGCTAAAAATGAAAACAGAACAATAATCTCTAGAGATCATGATCTGATTAATAGGGCAAAAAAGAATGAAATGTCATTTGTCTATATCACTAAAGAAAATGAAATTGAACAATTTTTAGAAATTCTTGAATCCACTCATTTGAAATTAGATGAAATTTCAGGAGATGCTGCAAGATGTACGAAATGTAATTCACTTACATCTCAAATTAGCAAATCCGAAATTAAAAATAAAATTCCACAAGGCCTTTTAGAATACCACGATAAATTTTGGAAATGTGATGGATGTGATCAAATTTACTGGGAAGGTACGCATATCAAAAATCTACAAGAGTTTGTGCATAAAATAAACTTGTAGTCTTAATCATAGATTGTTTTTCCGGTTTCCCAAAATTTATCAGAAATATAATGAATATTTTTTATGATCTCTCCTTTTTCAATATTTTCCATTTCTGAGCTAGAAACCATTGCCTTTCCAACTGCTAAAAATTTATTCTGAGATTCTTCTATAATGCAAACAATCTTGTCCTTTTCAAATTCTGTAAATTTTTTAATTCCTGGCCTCATTACGTTTGCCCCCTTACACATGAATTTGATAGCCCCCATATCCACCATAACGCTAGGGAATTTCTTTAGGGTTTCAGTTTCCGATAGAAACGGCAAATACTCCTCATTGATTTTTAATATTTTTATTCCATTTCCAGTTATGATTTGTGCCTCATCTGAAATTTGATGAACTTTGAGGTTTTTTATTTTTGGACATTCAAATCCCCATTTTTCTGATATTGTTTTTAAGAGTACTGATGTCTCACTCTTTGAAATTAGATTGGATTTCAATTCTTTGCAATCTCTTGTCTTATCTCTAACAAATCTCTTAGAATAGAACTGGCAGTTTCCATGCCTCCAGCTCCTCTGCCGATAATTGTTTGAGTGCCTGAGTGCTCTGAGGTAAAAGCAATTGCATTTAATGTTCCATTGACACAAAGTGGGTCATCATTTGAAACTTCCTTTGGGCCTACAGCAAGTTCTTTGTTACAGGAGGCAATTAGTTTTACCGCACAATTACTCTGATCTGCTTTTTTGATGTCTTCTTTTGTTACCTTTCGTATGCCTGTACAATCAATATCAGGCATTGTAACTTTCATTCCCATTATCCAGTTTGCAAGTATTACTAGTTTAGCAGCAGCATCCAAACCATCCAAATCCAAAGATTCATCTGCCTCTACGTATCCCTTGTCTTTTGCATCTTTTAGTGCTTCATCAAAGGACAGTCCTGTAGTCATATTTGATAAAATGTAATTTGTAGTACCGTTAAGAATTCCTGCAAACGATATTATTCTTTCGCCTCTTAGGCTGTTTTTTGCATAATCTAGAATTGGTGTCCCTCCTCCCACTGTTCCGCTAAATTTGAACATGACCTGATTGTATACTGCTAGTTCCATAAGGGACGGAAATGCTAATGCAAGCGGACCCTTGTTTACTGAAATTACATGCATGCCTTTTTTCATGGCAGTTGTAATATGGGTCATTCCTGGTTCTGCATCTTTGTAGTTACTTGCAGTAGTCTCAATTAACACATCTGCATCGATATTTTTTACCATCTCAATTCCAGACATTGAATTTTTGGTGTCTGCATAGTTTTTTACAGTTCCAAACTTTTTCTTTACTTCAACAAGCTTGTCGCATTCTAATCCTGATGGGTTTATTGCACTTCCTTTGCTGTCAAATACTCCTACAACTCTTGGTTTTAGTCCATATTTTGCATAAAGATCCTCTGATCTTGAATCAAATAATTTCACTAAACTTTGGCCTACCACACCAAACCCACATAATATTATTCTCAAATCTCTTTATCCCTTTTTGATGTGTGATTATAGTTCATTTTATACCCTTGATTTTCTTATCATTAATTGTGTTTTATTAATAATTTTTGAATGTACTTTCAGAGAAAATACTGTCCTCTTCCATACATCTAAGATTGTTCATCATCATCTTTTTCATGTTGTAATGAAATAGAGTTGATACAATATCTCAAGTTTGAAGGCTTTGGCCCGTCATCAAATACATGGCCTAAATGTGCCCCACACTTATTGCAGTTGACCTCTGTGCGAACCGTTCCATATGATTTATCAGAAATATACTCTATTTTCTCCTCTGAGATCGGTTTCCAAAAACTTGGCCAGCCTGAACCCGAATCAAACTTTGCTCCAGATGAAAAAAGTTCTTCTCCGCAGCAAGTGCACTTGTAAGCACCTTCAAGTTTGCTGTTATTGTATTTTCCAGAAAATGGGGGTTCAGTTCTATGGTTGATACAAATCTCATATTGATCGGGATTTAGTTTTTCCTTCCATTCTTCAGGTGTTTTTTCAATTCTCTCTGTCATGTTTTGTCTTGTATCTTTTGTTATTAGAATATTTTCTATTTTTTTATATTCTTTCTTTTCTCTTCAGTTCTTTTTTCTGATTCAAATCTTTCTAAATCGTATTCTTTCAGATCCACAAATTTTATTATTTTACTCAAGCTAGGATGTACTTTGTTTATTTGATTGAACATTTCTTGTGCAATCCGTCTATAATCTATATGTCCTTGTGGGACTGTTCTTAGTTCAATTAAATGACAAGCTTCTCTGAGATTAAATTTCATAAAATACGAATAGTTGTATGCAAAGTTTACAACGTATTGTCCTTGTTCGGGATACTTTGTTCTAATTTTTTCAAATGTTTCTTTGGTTTTGTTCATACAATCCTTAAAGTCTTTTTCAATTCCAAGAATTTTAATTTCATTTGGAATCGTATATCCGTGATCCGTTGTTAGTATCTGTCTTTCTAGGGTTAATGCTCTATGTCTGTGAAAGTCTCTGAACATTCCAAAGTTATTGCACAAATCAAATGTATAGTAAATGTTTTCAAATGCTCTTGGAGGTCGATGACGTCTGTTTGTTCGAATTTTTACAAATTCATTAATTATTTTAATTTTCTTCTTGTTTGAAAATTTTCTTACTTGTTGTAAAATATTTAGATATGATGTACTTGGTGATTGTTCATACATTATACTTGTAATTATTTTATCTATTGCACTTTTTTCTGGTTCATAATCAACAAGACTCGTCTTTATTCCCTTAGTTGGTTTTGATTTGATTTCTTTTTCAGTAATTGATTTTGTTTTCTTTTTAACATCATTCAGATAATTTTGAAATGCTTTTCCGTACTTGTCATCTGCCCTTCTAACAAATGATTTGATGGTTGTATCCAGTTCTGCTTTGATTTTTGAGGCTAATTCTTGCTCTTCTCTTAGCTCAGATGAGGCCAAAACAGTTAGCAAATATTCAAACGCTCTACCATTACCTGTAACTCCAACATTTGTTAAAGTTGATGCAGGTAATAATCCTCGTAGAATATCAAGTGCTTTAGCTTTAGTTGAACCTTTGTAAATCATGTTGGCCGATTTAATATCCATTTCATTTTTTAATTTGGAATATGATTTTTCTTGTCCATCTGCTGAATCTTTAAAACGATATTTTTCTATGGGATATTTTTCTCTAACATATTTTATCATTGGTTCTATCTTTTTTGAGTAAACATCAAATGAAAAATTACATGTTTCTTCATACATGTCTGCAAATTTTGATTTCATAATTTCAGGGTCTCTGTAAAATCTGTATTTTCCACTTTCTTTTTTATTCCATGCAACATATCTTGATGATTTTTCTAAATAAGATAACCCTATTCTTCTGTCTTCAATTTTTTTTACCGCAATGTTTGACAATCCTTCTATTGCAATTTGTGCTTCACCTAATTCTGCAACAGAATCATCTCCATATTCTAAAAGAACTCTGTTGTAAAACTCCTCTCCTCTATTTTTATTTTTTAAAAACTCATCAAGAAAAATTTGTCTCATGCTTTTGTCGGTTCTACTATACCTTGACATCAATGCACCACGATCAACTTGTCGTGGAGTGATAATTGCAAAGACATTACTATCAGTATTTGAAAAGTGATCCGATAAAATTTTTTTTTCTTTAACTGAAAACTCTGACAATGTCTGTGTGAAGTTTTTCAATTATTAATAGTCTATTTCTTTTTTCCAATTTGAATTAGATCGGGACCTTTGTCTCTGTTTTTGTCATTTCCTTTGGCTTGCCATCTTAACAACACTTCTTTGAAAGATGCTGCATCTGCCTCGTTTTCAGTGTACATCACTGTTGTAATCCAGTATCCGTTTTTTGCAGTCTTTCCGCCAACGGAATTCATCCAAAAATCACTTGGCAAATCCTTCAAAGCTTTATTCTCTGGATCCTTTGATACTTCGTTCCATCTACTTGCAACAAAATTCAATATTTGTTCCAGTTCTTCTCTTTGAATCATACATCTTCTATTTTGCCTCTAAATTTTAAAATTACTGAAAGCCATGTTATTTTGAGTTTGTGAAAATAATCTTACTAAAACTAAAAACATTACTTACACTTTGTCGGTTATACAAACCTCATAATTAACTCACATGACCCACGACGATATCGATATAATCGGTAAAAACGTCAAAGACATGTACGGAACATTCCTGGGTAAAGTCATAGGAACAATAACTGACATTGATGGTAGTATCCAATCAGTTGGTATTGACTGCGGTTCTCAAGGATTACAGCAAATCCAATATGAGCAATTAGTAGTACAAAACGATGTTGTTATTTTCATTCCAAAATGGAGACTTGACTCACAAAGACTCATTCGTGAAAAACAACTAACTCTACGTCGTCTAAAGGCATTGATTGATATTGTTTCTGAAAATGATGACATGAAAGCAGATGCAGAAATCATTCATGAAAAATACAAGTCAAAACTTGTATCACTGGATGAAACAGAAAGTCAAATCAAAGCTAAACTTGAGGCAAGATTGACCGAGTTAGATGAACAAACGAAGTCTGCAAAAATGTTATTGTTTGATGCAAAAGTACAATACAAGAGCAATGAAATCTCTGATACCACATTTGAGACCGTGAAATCATGCACAACTGAGGTAATTGAGCATGTTACTCACGAAACAGCTGAAATCGCAAATGTAAAGAGTAGAATTGCAGATCTTGAATTGGAAGTGCAAGAGATAACTGCCCCTCCACAACAAAATATCCAAGAATCCGCCGTTTCATATCTGGAGACTTCTGAATCACAACAAGTAGTTCAGACAATACTTCCAGAAGCGCCAACAGAACCAATAGCAACACCTTCAGAACCAATTGAAGCTGCGACTCTGCCAATACCAGAATCTGCAACACCATCTGAAGTTTCATCTTCATTTCCAGAACCACCCCAACAGGTGACCCCAGAAACTACAAAAGAAGACAACGACAACGACTGGCTAGCTAGAATGGAAGCACAATAATTTTTTTAATTTATTTTTTCTTTAACACTTAGAAAGATCTACGTTCATACACTTTATGATGTCTGAGACCTACAATATTGGACTTGGAAACAATAATTCTGAAATAAGGAAAAAAGCAGACTCTGATTTTGTATCTTTTTGGGATGAGCAGGCAAAGAATCTTTCTTGGTTTTCCCCTTGGAAGAAAACCCTAGACTGGCAGCCTCCCTTTGCTCGATGGTTTGTCGGAGGCACAATTAATGCTTCATACAACGCACTTGACATACACCAAGATTCCAAGGCTAACAAACCTGCCATATTATGGGAAGGAGAAAAAGGAGAATCCAGAATATTGACATATCGTGATATGTGGATTCAGGTTCAAAAATTCTCAAATGTTCTCAAATCATTGGGTGTTCAGAAAGGGGACAGGATCACCATCTATCTTCCAATGGTCCCTGAACTGCCAGTTGCAATGTTAGCCTGTGCAAGAATTGGTGCCATACACACCGTAGTTTTTTCAGGTTTTAGTGCAGCATCCATTAGAGACAGAATTGATGATTCCAAATCTAAAGTTATCATTACAGCAGATGGAGGATATCGAAGGGGAAAAATTGTTAAACTAAAAGAAGTAATTGATGATGCAATCAAAGATCTTGATTTTGTTAACAATGTAATAGTTCTTGAGAGAACAAAAAATAAAATCTCAATGTCATCAAAAGATAAACTTTGGAATGATTTGATGAAAGATGCATCTGCCTCTTGTGACGCAGAAAAATTAGATAGCACTCATCCTCTTTACATCTTGTACACGTCAGGAACTACTGGAAAACCAAAAGGAGTCCTTCATGGGACAGGAGGTTACCTGACTCATCTGCATTCTACTTTCAAGTGGGCATTTGACATTAAAGATTCTGATGTGTTTTTTTGCACTGCAGATATTGGTTGGGTTACAGGACACAGCTATGTAGTTTATGCTCCATTACTTCACGGCGCAACTGAAGTAATGTATGAAGGCGCACCTGATTTTCCTGATGCGTCAAGAATGTGGGATATTTTACAAAAATACAAAGTTACAATTTTTTACACAACTCCCACTGCACTTAGAATGTTTATGAAGTTTGGAGATGACATTCCAAACTCTTTTGACCTTTCCTCATTGCGATTGCTTGGAACAGTAGGAGAGCCAATCAATCCCGAAGTTTGGAGATGGTATTTCAAAATAATTGGAAAAGAAAAGTGCCCAATTATTGATACTTGGTGGCAGACAGAAACAGGAGGAATGCTAATTTCTCCCTTACCTGGGTTGGAGACAATTCCTTTGAAACCAGGTTCTGGTGCCTTTGCAATTCCAGGCGTAAATATCGATGTATTTGATGAAAATGGAGTCGGGGTCCCACCAAATACAAAGGGATATCTTGTAGTGAGGAATCCTTGGCCTGGAATGCTTTTGACATTGTGGGGTGATGATGAAAAATACACGACTGTCTATTGGTCAAAATATGAGAATTATTACTATCCTGGTGACTATGCGCTAAAAGATGAGGATGGGTATATTTGGCTGCTTGGTAGGGCAGATGATGTTCTAAAAGTGGCAGGTCACAGAATTGGAACTGCTGAACTTGAGAGTTGCATTGTCTCACACAATGATATCGTAGAGTCTGCAGTATGTGGAATTCCTGATGATGTAAAAGGTGAGGTGATAATTGCTTTTGCCGTTCTAAAACACGGAGTAGGTGTAAATTCTGATAACTTGGAAAAAGAAATTTCCGAAAAAATACGAAAAGATATTGGTGCAATTGCAACTCCAAAACAAATCTACTTTGTTTCAAAACTTCCAAAAACACGTAGTGGGAAAATAATGCGGAGATTGCTAAAAGCAATTGCAAGCAATGAAAAAATTGGCGATGTCAGCACTCTAGAAGATGGTACAGCGGTGACTGAAGTTCAAGGCGTATTTGATGAGATTCAAAAATCAATTAAAGAAAAATCTGGATAATTCAATGCATCTTTTTTAATTCTCTTAAATTAATTGTAGACAACATCTCAAACATTTTTTTGAGTCCGTTGTATTCTGATTTTGAGTTTTCATCTAGTTGTTCATAATCTTTTGCCTTGATTTCATCTAGTTTATTGTTTGTTTTTAGGAAAAATTCTTCATATTCTTTTATTTTTTCATCTGTCATATTTGTTAAATCGAAAATTACTGTGTTGCTTCCAAGTAGGTTTTTGTTTTCATCATAAAGACTTGTTGCCTGCAATAATCCTGGAAAAGTGCTTCCATCTTGCCTTTTGAATGTAATCTTTCTGTCCGTTACTTTTCCTGTCTCAAACCACGTCTTTAGAGAGTCATTCATTGATTTCCATTCTTCTTTAGGCACGTGCTCAAAGATTGGTTTACTTAGAATCTCTGATTTTGCATAGCCTAGGTTTGCAGCATACGTGGAATTGCAATCCAGAATTATTCCTATTGAATTTACCCTCCTCCACATTACAGGAGCATCCTTGAGAGTCTTTCTTGCTTCTGTTTGAGGCATTTTTTAAAATTAGATTGACTAGTTATTAAATTGAAATCTTTTTTAAAACCACTGATCAAGATTTTGACTCTTTTTCTCTAGTGCTCTTTTTAGTCTGTTTAATGTTGATTGTATTCTGTCCTCTGAGAAACTTCTTTCTTTTACCAGATAGTTTGTAATTGCTTCATAATCAATTTTATCAAATATGATTTCATCAACGTCAGCTACTTCTGGATTCAAAAAGATTTTTCTTATCTGCTGAAAATCTATCTCTTGTAGTTGTTCTTGAATTTGTGGAATATCTTCTAACCTTGAATGCTGTCTAATCATTTTTAGTGCAGTTTTTGGACCAATCCTTTCAAATCCATTAGGATTAAAATCAGTTCCAATCAAAATTCCAACATCAATTAGTTCTTCTCTTGTTAATCCTAATGAGTCAAGTGTTTTTTGTGTCTCAATTATTTCTGGAACAATATCAATGTAGGTATTTCTGTTAGGTATCTTTCTTCTTCCACTATTAGTAAAATTTCTTATCAATCGTTTTGCGCCACATAAAATAGAATCAAAGTCCTGGCTTGCAGATGCATATGCCTGCTCTGTATTTGTTAGATGTGCAGCTGTTGCTTCTCCTTCTGATGGTGCTTCTATGTATGGAATGCCAAAATATGTCAAAAGTTGTTTTGATTCTTGTACCATCCCATCTCTCATACTAGTTGTTTGCTGCGCATATTTTCTTGCATCTTCCATGTTTCCTGCAGCGATGGCTTTTTCATATTTGATAGTGGCATCTTTTTTGATCTGTTTTCTGCGCTCAATTTCTGCGGTTTTTAGTGATGGTGGTTTGCCATCAAAGACATAAACTGGTTTTATTCCTAGAGATAGAAAGTTGACATTTCTGTATAATAGACCGCTTAGGTGACTTGTTATTCTACCTTCAGAATCCGACAGTTGTAGTCCATCAGGACCTCTGATGCTTGCTAGGAACTGGTAAATGGCATTGTATGCATCAATTGCAATTATCTTAGTTGAAAATGCTTCTAGACTTGTTTTCTCTCTTACTACCAAGTCTTTTAGATTCAATCCCATGGAAATTTGTTAAAGTTTTACGCTATTTTGTGTTTGTCCTTTTCATCTGATCGATATTTTTCATGATACGCAATCTTAGATTGTTGGAAGAAAAATTTGATAATCTTGCTTCAGTTATTGTCTTAAAATCGATTTTAATATATGGATAAATTATTGAAAATTAAATTGGCAAAACTGAACTTCCCCTCACATTTACAGGATAAAATTTTTGAAATACGATTTGAAGCAGATGATACCGTTTCAAAGATTATCTCATACTTTCCTTTCTCTGCATCAGAAAGACAGGAGATTTATTCTATATTGAATAATGAATCCTTTGATGGATTTCATTCTATCTTCACAGATAATGTGACTGAAGAAGAATGGAATAGAACCAAAGAACAAATCAAAAAGAAATTCAGAGATGAACTCTTTGATATTAATAAAATGCCCTAAATCTAGATATTCTAATTTGCTTTATTATAGAGAAAATCTGAGATTAATTGCCAGGTTAGCCAAGTGGTAAGGCGGCCGTCTCGAAAACGGCTACGCGTAAGCGTGCAGGGGTTCGAATCCCTTACCTGGCGTATACTATTATGTTGTTGCTCCCTTCAGACAAAAATCCTGCCTTAAATGAAAATCATTCCTCTTCTGGTATGGTAAAAAGTGATGTTGATGTTGGTAAACACCCTTTGAGCTATGATGACGATGATGATATCTACCACTATCCTAGAAAACTAAGATGGGCCAAAAACCGCCTTGCCAAGATGCATGATGGCCAAAAATCCATCCAGTTTCTTGACAAGCTAAAACTGATAGGATTGTCTGATGCTCGTATATGTTATTACAGTGACAGGCTTCCGCTGATTCTTTCAGAATTCAAAAAACTAGACACCAAGCTAAAAAATGCCACAAAGTCTCACTGTGAATCCATACTTTCTAATCTTATCTCACAAAAAAACTATAAGGGTGAGACAAAGTCTGCATATGCATTGACCCTGCAGAGGCTGGTCCACTTTGCAAAGACTGGTGATATTGGAGACAAGAGATCAGGTTACATCAAGGAAGTCTCTTGGATATCTCCATCCAGATACAAAGACAGGAATGCACAGGGAATACAGCCAAAGGATTTGCTTACCCTTGATGAACTAAATGCAATAATCAACCAGACCACCAACAAGCGAGATCGGGCAATGCTCTGGGTTTTGTTTGAAGGGGCATTTCGCCCCGGTGAACTGTTGCATCTACGTGTTGGCGGTATTGGCTTTAGAGATTCAAAGTGTGGGACATTATTTCTTTGTACATTCAAATACTCTTGCTGTCCCTCCAAAGTACCAAATCTATTGTGAACTCTGTCAAGATTCTCCATGCTGTTAATTGTATCGCCTGGATTTGTCTTTGACATTTCCATTAGATTCCTCTCAAAGGAATCAGTATCCCTGAATTTCCAATACAAAAATCTTTAGAATCTAAAATGACTCATACGTTAAAGATAATTTAGTAGTTAATTCTAAAAGATAGTATTTCAGGCAAATATTGTGAACTATACGAAATATCTGAACTGTAATGACTGTAAAAAAACAGGGCTATATTGTATATCACATAGAAAAGAGGTTGAAATGAAACTGAAAAAATATGAATTACAAAAGACATTACAGATTAGGAATTCACAATCACCTTTGTACAAAAAGTCCATTAGAAATTTGTTTGAGTCATACGTACGGTGGAATGCTTGATTTTGATTCCATTATAGAGAATCTATATCTACACGTAGTGTCTAGAACCGTCCGTTAGGATAATAGGGCTAAAACTTGTATTATCATATTGATTTCCCTAAAGGAAATCCATGTGATCCTCTTGAGGAGGATCCTAGACGGTCTGTCAAGACTGTGGACTTTGATGAATTCCCTCAAGAATTTTCTACAAAAATTGGTTAAACATCAATACATGTTAAAATGTATGAAGAATATCTAAAACATATTGTCTGAAATAAAACCAATACCACCAACCTCAGTCTCTGAAACACTTGAAAAACATACTATGCAAATAATGAAGAAATTAGAATCTCATATTCCACTTCAGATAAAGTCTTTTTCTGATTTTTCAAGAGAGTACATGAAATTATTAGAAGAAATCTATGATATCGATTATACTCTGGAAAATAAGATATTTGGAAACTTTGGTATGGATGAAAAGTCCATAAAGCTGCTAGATGACTATTTGGAAATTGGTTCCAAATTTTATACATCTCAAATAGAAATGTCAAATGAATTCTTCAAGGGATATCTCAATATGAGACTCTCAGTAATGGAGTCATACAACAAGTTTCTAAAAGAATTCTCGACAAGCTTTAGAGATAACGCCAATTCAAAAACAGATAAAGCAGATTAGAATAAATTCATAATCACACTTGATCGATTATTTCTTAAATGGTCTGATTGCTTTGTAGGTTCCGTCTTTTAGTTGTACGAATAACGGCGGATTGCCATTTGGGTTTCCACGTCTGTATCCTGCAAAAATTTTCCTGAAGGTACCTTTATTTTTTGGCTTACAAATTTTGATTGCCTGGATTGGAGTGAATGGTTCTTTGTCTAAATTAGGAAGGTCTGTGGCAGTGGGACCACTAAATGTAACTTGTAATTTTAGATCATCTGTTTCTAATTCCTGCAAAATATCTTCAAGAATATGAATATTAGTAAATCTTTGATTTAAAACAGCTTGTTGCATCCTATCCATAAAATTTCTTTCATGCCATTTTTCTCCTAATTCTTTATCGATTTTTTTGTATTCTTTTGATTCATTTTCAAGATATTTTTTAAATCATTAACACCTTTTTTGAAAACCATCGATACTGATTTTGACTTACAATTTAATGTATTTTTACAATTTCTATTGCATAATCTTAGATAGGATTATGAAAACAAGTGATTAAATTCCACAAATTGTGATGATCTTTTTTGCCATAGTGTCAATTTCAACATCTGGTTCACTAGATACCAAGAGGATTTTATTTTTGAGTGGAAACGTCATCATGACTATTTTGGTTCTCCTTGAAGCAGCATACTTGACTGGTCCTACATTATAGTCAAAATCTTCTCTCGTTCTCACTCTTAGAGCTACTTCTAAGAATATTTTATGTCTCTCAGATTCTTCTTTTAGAGGAGTTACTCCCTTCTTAAAACCGCCTATGAGTAAATTGCCCATATAATCAACAAAACCTACGAATCGTATTTTTGGTTCCTTTAGAAGCTCTTCGTATATTCTCTGATATTTTTGATGTTCAAATCCTCTTATTAATTGAGTCATCCAACTACTAACTACGTTAAACTGCAATAAAAAGAATTATTGGAAATTAAATGTGTTAATTTTTAATAAACAAATTTCATAATCCTATACAAGATTATGAAAAAAATTGAAAAATAAAAAAATTAGAATGGCCTAATTAGCTGTTTCTAGTTTCAGCATCCTTTAATTATTATCTCAATTAATACTGTTTATGGGTAATTATCTCAAAGCCACGGCAATAGATCACATCAATATGAAAGTCAAAAGCTTGGAAAAAAGTGTAAAGTTTTACAAGGATCTTTTTGGATTTAAAGTAAAAGTAGAAGATAATTTTCCAAACAAATTGAAGGTTCCTTCAAAGATTATAGGAAATGATTCGGTTCTTCTTTGCCTGTATGAAGTACCAGACATGTCTCCTGAAGGTGGTATAACCCATTTTGGTTTTCACGTTAGAAATTTCGGGCAAATAGAAGACAAGTGCAAAGAATTAGGTGTTGAAATACTATATGACGGGCTAGTTACATTTGACGATTCTAAATCGTTTTACATAGCAGACATAGATGGGTATGTTATTGAGCTAAGCGAGATTTTTGGTGGCGGATTATAGGATCATAAGAATTTAAGAAAAAAGAAAAGATCAATCTCCGAAATAACCAACATTCCTGCATAATCCTATCTAAGATTATGAATTTGGGACAGTTATTTTTCCATTTTAGATTTCATTTTATATGCATCGATAATTTCATCTAATGTTTCAATTAACTCTTCAATGAACATGCAAATTTTTTCCCATTCTAAGAAATTTTGGGGTTTTCTTGGTTCAAATTTATAATTAACACCTCTAATTGTTACATTATCTTCGGTATCGGTATAAACTCCTCAATTATGTAAAGAATTTCTTATTAAATATGGACATTTTATTGCGTCTACCTTCTTTTGATATTCTGGAATCTTTAACTCCTTTAGAATATGTTTTGTCATTGGGATTATTTTCTTATCTTTGGTCGGATTCGATAGTTTAGAATTGATTTCCCTCAAAGGAAATTCAATTTGAAATAAACACTCTGTAAGAAAACTTATTTTAAGAATTGTTTTAAAATTAGTTTTCACTTTGATGACATACTCTTTATTGTTTTCTCGTATAGAAAATAATTTTCCCATAATATCATTTTTTGGATCATCAGGCATAATCTGTTTTTCATAAAAATGTAAAACCAGATATGCATAGTTTGTTACGTACCAAAGTCTTTGCCAAGTTTTATGCCAATTATTGATCTTTCCTTCTTTTTCCATTTTTTTGATTAAAATTTCAATTAATTTTTCAGTCTGTTTCTGTGAATTTTTTGTTAATATCTTAAATTTATCAAGTGTATCTGTCATCTGAATTTACTTACATATTTCACTATATTCATTTTTCATAATCTCCATTAGGATTATGAATCATTTTAAAAAATACAATAAAAGAATGGTGAATTTAAGATTCACTCATAAATGATAACTAACCTACTTTAGTATTTTTTGTGTAATTCAAGTATGGATGTATTTGGATTATCTCCAGTAGCTGCAACAATAATTATAGTATCTGTAGGCGTAGTATTGCAAAATCTTCTTGGATGGCTGAAATCTAAAGAAAACTATGACACTAAAAGTGCATTGGCATCTACCATTATTGCATTTGTTGTTGGAATTACCATAATTGGTCCTCAGATTGAGGCTATCCAAAACCAAATGTTATCTGATCTATCAGAACTTACTATAGTAGCAAGCTTGATTGCATCAATTGCAGGTTTTGATATATTAACCAAAAATGTTTTTAGAATAGCAAATCAGAAAATGCATTTACAAAACAAACCTATTTGATTCATCGATTGGATCTTAAGACCAGCAACGGTTAGTTGTTTGGTGAGTTCCAATACCTATTTCATTTTGTAAATTTAGTATTTAGATCTAACTGATAATTCATCAGTGAATCTTTTAAGTAAATTTTATTCAGATTTTATGTACATTGTCAATAGGAGTTTTCTGTCGTTTATCTATTGACAAATCATACATCCCAAGTTGGTAAACCTGCTCAATTTTCTCAATATGGCCAATGATCTTACAAAAAGTAGATCCTATGTCTAAATTGAGAGTGTAGGGTGTTCCTCTACTTAGGAAAATCCCTTACCTTGCGTTCACTTTTGAGTTTAAAACCCTCAACGTTATGATATGTATTGTGAGTACAATTCAAAAACAAAATTTTCAGATTCATGATTATGATAGTTTTATTGGTTCTTTACAGTAAAAATCCCATTTAACGAAAAATACTATGACAACAATCGAGTATTCTGTAGACAGTGCGAGAGATTCATGAAGATTTCAGGAGTTAGGTATCCTTGTTGTAAGGGTTCGGTGAGAATCAATACACGCAACAATGGTAATTGTCGTAATCGGTGTGTTATGTAATACAGAAATAGACCTTCCAAATGAATGGATTAAGTATGTCAGATCCTAAAGAACACATCAAGAAACTAAACGATATCATGCCTAAAATCCCAAACATGAAATGGGGTGCTCTAACTAATGCTGCACCAACAAATGCCAAATTAAATGAGATGAGCAAACTTTTGCCACACGACAAAAAATGGCATAGTCTCTTTGAGGAAAAAGACCAGGTTCACATTGACGGTGTAACGGTTAGAAGAAAGAATCTGGATTCATTGACATAATTTCTATATCGATTGACTCTCTCTGGCTTGAAACTTTTTGACTTTATCCCGCCATTGGCTTTGAATGGGTATTCTTGTAGTGGGATGATTAGTTGGTGTTGAACTGATTTAGCTGTCCCCTTACCTGGCGTTACAGGCTACCTTAAATGCCCTTGATTATGAGCGTGAAAATCCAGTATTCAAACAAATAGTAAATCGTGCAATTACTCCAATGATTTCTTGTTTAGTCTATTTTGAATTATGATATTATTATTGAAAAATACTATTTTTTTGTTCTAGTATTTTTTTGGCAGCCAATGAAGCAATAGTCATGACAGTTAACTGAGGATTAACTCCTAAAGAAGTTGGAAATACACTGGCATCACAAATATACAAATTTTCAATGTCATGAGAACGACAATAGGAGTTAACAACAGAAGTTTTTTTATCAACCCCCATTCTGTTGCCACCTTGCGGATGTGCCGAAGCCAATCTAAATGATCCTAAACCAAAACCACGTTCATCAATCAAAGAAAGATCATCGATGTTTTCAAGAACAGTTTTTTGAATATGTCCTGTAATGACTTTTGTTGCACCCGCTGCAAAGAATATTTCTGCAACAGTTTTCAGTCCTTTGAGAAGTTTTTTCCCGTCAGTATCACTAAGAATATAGTCAACAACTGCATCGTTGCTCCAATTCAAAGAAACAGTTCCATTTGCTTCATCCTGGATTAAAACTCCTGCTACTGCAGAATAGTCATATTTTTCAAGAAATTCAGCATTTTCTTTTCCTATTCCTGGAGTTGCAGTTGAGAAAGTTGCAGGAGAAACAAAGACTGATTCGATCATAAATCCTGGCTTTTGTGTTTTTACAATACCAAATTCATCACAATGAAAGGCCATGGATAAGTCATTTTGTCCGTTAATGACATGATCAAACTGTGCAATTACTGA
>JAOTZM010000003.1 GCA_029861345.1 Candidatus Nitrosopumilus sp. | reverse complement strand
TAGACGTCATGTGGGAAGGCCAAAAGACATTCTTGCGTAATTTTTCAGAATTCCCAAAAGTTCTTCGAAGAGATCCAGATAAAGTACTTCAGTATCTGTCAAAAGAGTTTGCAGTTCCTGCTGAAAAACTAGGTGATAAGGCGATGTTTATTGGAAGACGAGCTCCAGATGATTTTACAAGATTGTTCCAAATTTATGTGAAAGATTACCTCGAATGTCCTACATGTAAAAGTCCAGATACTAAAATTCTTAAAGAAAATCGTATCTCATTTTTAATTTGTGAAGCATGTGGTGCAAAATCTACTCTAAAAGGTAAATATGCATAATGCAATTCTCGGTGAGAGTCACTGATTATCAAAAAAATATAATTCTCAATATCTGTGACGCTGAATTATTGGGGAAAAATATTATTCAAGATGAGTTAAACATGAATATCAGTAAAAGCTACTATGGTGAAAAATTAGTAGAAAAAGAAGAAGCAACAACATTACTAAAAAAATCTTCAATCATCAACATGGTAGGAAAAGAAACAATTTCTCTATCAGTAGAACTTGGAATTGGTTCAGAAAATGGAGTTAAATCCATCTCGGGGGTTCCTTTTCTAATTGTTTTTAAAATGTAAATTGTTGTTGTGCTTCCTTTCTAATCCATACATTGTTTTTCTTGTCAAAAGAAATCCATTTTATCTAGTGGGGGTAAAATTCTTTGATGTCTGATGAAATTAGTAGAAAATTAGAATCTAAAATAGATAAAAAACTAATCTCAAAATCCAAACGAAAACATTTGGAAGATGGTTTCAAAAAAGGAAAAGTTGTCAATGAAGTTTTAGACAAACCTACTGTTATGACTCTTTACAAAATGATTACAGATCATATTATTGCTTATGTTAATGGATCTGTAAGTGCTGGAAAAGAGTCTGTTCTTTTTTGGGGTGTTGATGAAAAAGATGTCAGCGTTGCACTGAAAATTTATTTGGTGAGTACTTCAAATTTTAAAAAACGTAAACCCTATATTCTTGGGGATCCCAGATTCTCAAAACTGAAAAGAGGTACAAAAAATCTTGTTTATCTATGGGCAAAAAAGGAATTTCGCAATTTGTCTCAGTGTTATGATGCTGGAATTCCTGTTCCTAAACCAATATATGTTAAAAACAACATATTGGCCATGGATTTTGTAGGCCAAAATGGCTCTCCCGCAAAATTATTGTTAAATTCTGAGGTATATGAAGATGATTATGAACAGGCAATTTCACTTATCAAAGATCTCTATAACAAAGCAAAGCTAGTACATGGGGATTTTTCAGAGTACAATATTTTTAAAACTGAAAATGGATTAATAGTTTTTGATCTGGGTTCTGCCGTAGATCTGAGACATCCTAATACTCAGGAATTTCTTAAAAGAGACATTAATAACATAACAAGATTCTTCAATAAAAGAGGAATTCCTGTTGAAGATACAAATACCTTATTTGAGGATATTGTAAAATGAGTTTTGAAAAACTAATTCGTATTCCAAATGATAGGATAGCTGTTTTGATAGGAAAATCAGGTAACGTAAAAATAAAAATTGAAAATTCATGTCATGTCTCTTTAGACATTGATGGTGAAACAGGAGAGGTTTTGATAAAATCTAAAGGAGATGTTGAAAAGATCCAGCCATTCAAAGCAATGGAAATTGTTACAGCAATTGGTAGAGGTTTTTCACCTGAAAATGCTATGACTTTGTTAAAGGACGATAATACATTGCATGTAATAGATCTTAGAGAATTTGCGGGAAAGTCTAACGCAAATGTTGAAAGGATAAAAGGGAGAATTATTGGAGAAGGTGGTAGATCTAGACGAAATATCGAGAGTCTTAGTAGCACTCATATCTCAGTTTATGGAAAAACTGTTTCAATTATTGGAGATGCAAGTAAATTACGATTAGTTGTTGATGCAATATCATCTATTTCAAATGGGAGTTTGCACGGTGCAGTTTATAGTAAATTAGAAGCTGCCAATAGAAAAGAAAAACAAGACAAAATAAAATTGTGGGAAGATCAAGATGTCTTCTATTAAAGAAAAATTTAATCAAATATCTCCTAGTGAGTTCTTTTACAGTAATCGTGATTTAGCAGGTTTTAGTAATCCTACGCGCTCTCTTTATACTGCTGTCCGAGAATTTGTTGAAAATGCATTAGACGCATGTGATCAAAAAGGAGTTCTTCCAGAGGTTCATTTGATCATCAAGGCTGTAGACCCTGAAAAATCAGATCCTAAATCCTATATTTTGACTGTTAAAGATAATGGTCCAGGCGTAGATGCTAAACATGTCCCTCTTGCATTTGGAACTGTACTTTATGGGTCAAAATTTGGACTCAAGCAAGCTAGAGGGATGTTTGGACTAGGTGCAACCATGGCAATTTTGTATGGTCAAATTACAACCAATAAACCAGTCATAGTAAAAAGTTCTACAGATGGAAAAACACAAGATGCATTTGAATTGTTATTGGATATTCAAAAAAATAAACCTATAATCGTGAAACATACTACAAAAGAAGTTTCAAAAAAAGGACTTTCTGTAAGTATTTGTTTAGAAGGTGATTATTCAAAAGCAGGTATCAAAATTAGAGATTATGTTTATGAAACTTCTTTGATTACTCCTTATGCGTCAATAACTTTTGATGATCCTAAAGGACAAAAATTCCATCATCCAAGATTCGTAAAAGAAATACCTCCACCTCCAACCATAATTAAACCACACCCACATGGTATTGATGTTGAAAGAATACGAAGAATGATAGTTGAATCTCAATTTGAAATTCCAAATATCGACGATGTGATGATTGAAAAAGTTAGAAAAGATTTAGGATTATCAAAGCAAAATCTTAGCTTCATTGCAATTATGGAAAAAGCGAAGAAAAAATGGAAATCTCTTTCGCGTCAAGTTCGAGTAGTAATTTCATTGACATCTTTTCTAAAAATGGACTTTGAAAAACTAAATAAAATTAGGATTGAAGATATTGATATGCCAAATAAAAAATTGTTTTACTGGGATTTTGGCGATTCTCAATCAAAGTCAGTCGATATGGATCCCGAAAGTAAGTATTACAAACAATTAACAAATACCGTTCAAGGTGAACCTCTAACTACATTTTTGACTAAAAGATTTCAACGAGTTGGTCCTACTACTGCAACCAAATTTGCCGAATTTGCAGGATTCAAACCTGAAAAACGAATGGGTGCTATGACAAACCAAGAATTAGTTCAGCTTAGTGACTCTTTACAAAAATTTGATGATTTTCTTGCCCCTGATCCAAGTTGTCTTGCCCCCTTAGGGGAAGAGCCTCTAGAAAAAGGAATCAAGAAATTCTTTAAACCAGATTTTACTGCAGTAGTTCAACGTCCAGCATCTGCTTATTCTGGATTTCCCTTCATTATTGAGATGGGTATCGCTTATGGTGGTGAAATTAAATCTGGTGGACCACATGTTTACAGATATGCCAATAGAATTCCATTGCTTTATGACGAAGGTAGCGATGTAGTCCTCAAAGTAGTTAATGACACTGATTGGGGTAGATACAAGATAAAAGGTGAACCTCCATTCATTATTGTTTCTCATATTTGCTCTACTAGAATTCCGTATAAAACAGCAGGAAAAGAAAATGTTGCTGACAGACAAGAGATAGAACGAGAACTAAGATTAGCATTACAATACTTGTCAAGAAAATTGGCAGCATACATGTCCAAAAGAGGACAAGCTGAAATGGCAAAGAAGAGAGCTAATCTTTATGCAAAATATATTCCATTAATTGCTCAGTTTTGTACAGAGCTTGCTGGCAAGAAAAAAGAACCAAATTACAAGAAACTATTAGAAGAAGAAATCCCAATTGATTCAAAAAAAGCAATAGAGGAGGAGAACCAAATTGAAAATCAGTAAATCAAAAGAATTAAGCAAGAAAACCAAAGAAAAACAAAAAAATATTCTTGAGATGCTTAAAACCCATGGTGCAAAAATATATGATAATTTGGATAATGGGCAATTTCCAAAATTCTCCATACCTAGTAGATCAGTAAGCAATATAGTTTATGATAAAAAACTAAGACAATACATTCTGGGCAATAATTCTGCTTTGCGAAGTGCAAAAAATTCCTCACAACTTAGATCTTTTACACAATTAATGTGGCTCGCATTTTTTGCAAATAGATTAACTCAAGAAAAAAAATCATCCACTTTAAGAGATGTTTATTATTCCTCTCAAGCATTTGCTATTGAATTTGAAGACCAATCAGAATCCGATAACATTATAGTGGATTTAGAGGCTGTAACATCCAAACCTCGAGAAGATTTTCACATATTTCCTGAAGAGAGAAGCTCTATTTTTGGCGATTTGAATATAGAGTATACTATTCCTGGATATGAAGGTAAGCCGATGAATCTATCTAACCATCCTGATGGATATTCAATAGGGCCTAGTCTGACTACTGCAGAACTAGTTGATACTAGCGCTGAAATTGTCATTGCTATTGAAAAGGGCGGTCTTTTTACAAGATTTGTAGAAGAACAAATTGATAAAAAATTCAAATCTATAATCATCAATACTGGTGGACAGGCCCCTCGTTCAACTAGAACTTTGTTAAAAAGACTTCATGATGAGATGGGATTACCTGTAATTGTCCTTACTGATGGAGATGTATATGGAGAACACATTGCAATGGTTATCAAATCTGGTTCAGCAAATGCTGCTCATCTAAGAGAATTAACTGTTCCAGATGCAAAATGGGTTGGAGTTTGGGCTACTGACATAGAAAAATATAAACTACCAACGATCCCTATGACCGAATCTGACATTAAGAGATGTTATGATCTACAAAAAGATCCTAGATATCAAGATGGAATATGGAAAAAGGAACTAGATGTATTTTTGAGAATTAAAAGAAAGGCAGAATTGGAGGCTTTCTCTAAATATGGTCTTACTAATATTACTGACAAATACTTGCCGCAAAAATTAGAATTAGCAAAAAGCCTCTAGTTATTTTATTCTAAGCGTTAAAACTCCGTTTCTGTATTTAAAATCAAATATTTGCATGTCATTTGCTCCTTCAATTGGAACTTCTTTTGAAAACCCTGCAGTTCCACGAATGTACAAAATTCCTTCTATTAGTCTGACTGCTATTTTATCTTCTGGACCTGGCACTTCTGCTACAAAAACAAACTCCTCATTCCCTTTAATCAGGTCATAAACCCAGTTCTTTGTCTCTTGTTCTCTTACTTGAGTGTATGATGGCTTCTGGTCTTTTGTTATTTTCTTTAGAACTCTAACCCAATAAAACATTGTTACTGCAGCTGCACCAATTAAGATAAAACTCACAAAACCTGAATCTGCTCGTTGTGTCATAATGTAGATTACTCCTAAAAAAAGAATTACAACAATAGGTATTACAAAATTTAATGATTGTTCATTTGAATATGCTCCCTTATAACTTGCCAAACAGTAAAAATCTGAGTCTACCAAATATAAAGTATCTTTGGTTTTGAGTACTATTTTTCAAAATTTTACTGTTGTTAGATTATGAAAAATCTATAAAACTTACAAGGGGAGAAATTATGCTACAAAGAACCGTCAAAAAATAAGTGTATAGATCATGTTTTATTTTATCGTAATTTATCTTAAAAATGATGGATTTATCTATAATTGAAAATAATTTGATTTCTGAAATCAAATTAGAGCCTATCCAGGCCAAAGTGTTTTTGCTAGTAACCTGTTATGGAAAAATGTCTTACCTAAAGATTGCAGAAAAATTAAAAATTTCTTTAGATGATGCACAAAAAACAGCTAATGATCTTATGACTATGGGTGCTTTCATCGATTTTTCTGAAACCGAGTTTGAGGCAATGCATCCCAGATTCACTGCAGTTAATATGTATAGAAGAATGTGTGAACGAGAAAATATCGAATTTAAACGAAACAAAATCGTTGATAATATAGGGGTAATTTTAGAAAAAACATATGATGATGCAAGAACTAAATAATACTGTTTATGGTTGAACAGCGTTGAGTATTGACACTGAAACCTGCAAGCATCAACCTGTTTACTATGGTGTGGTAAACATCAACATAGATGAGAGAACAATTGGCTCAGTCGATGTTTGGAGATGCGGTGTTTGTAAGAAAAGATTTTGTGAAGAAAAGCAACTTGGAATTGAAGAGATAGCTGATCTAGTAGGAATGCCAAAAATTGATCCTGATGCAAAATGGGGAGTTACGGTATGTAAATTACAACAAGGTAAATACAAATGGAAATTAGTTAAACTAAAGGAAAATGGTGAAATAAAACATGAATGCTTAGATGAGCAAATAATTTCACTTAAGATGAATGGTTTCAAAGTTGAAGATGAAAAGCATTGGATCTTTTTAATTGACGATAACATTAACAAGGCTGTTGAAATTTAGTTTCTAAAATGGATCTCAAAGTTCACATTAATAATATTCACGGAAGCCAGATGGCAGCAAAAATTACTGGTAAATTTACTTTAGATAAAAATAACTTTCGTTTTACTGCCATTGCGTTTGGTAGAATAGGTGGACAAAATATTGGCGCAAAGATTTCTAAAACTACTAAAAAAGAATTGGAAAATTTAGGATATGACGTTGAGGAAGTTATAATGTTACTTCAGAGAAATCTGCTTCAAGGAGATTTAACTCTTCCAGAAGGACTCAAAAAAGAATCCTTTGTAGATGATTAAATAAACTTTATAGTGATTTTATCACATCTACCTGGAGAAATTTATCCTAGAATATGCTAATTTAATATTGATCTAAACAATTTTCGATTGTTTGCCAGATAAAACAATACATTATTTCCTTATGTCCTTAAACAATAATTGCAAAAGAATTTGTCTACTGAGCCTAAAACAGGCACAATTTGTTATGGCTAAAAATATCTTACAATCTGATTTTATGTTTTCTCATGAATTTTTTCATACACAAAACTAGTACTCTATTATCTAAGAAATCCAGTATATTATCTGCAAATCTTTTCGGATCTTCAACGTACGGTGTATGACCACAATTTTGCATCTCAATGTATTGACAATCTTTTAAGGATGTGACAAAATCATTTGCATATTTTATCGGAATAACAGGATCGTTTTCCCCCCAAATAACCAAAGCAGGTACCGAAATATTAGCAAGTCTATGGTTAATTGTACTTGAATTTTTCAAACCCAAGAGAGTTGATAAAAAGGCCGCCTTTGCGTTTGGCAGTGACATTCTTTTTATAAAATCGTCTATTATGTGAGATGGAATTTTCTCATCAACACCTGACATCATCTGAAAAGCATTGTGAGCACTATCTCGACTAGGATAGAGTGCAGCTGCAATATACGCTTCTAGAGCAGGAGTAGGATATTTCATAACTCCTGCTGGTGAAACCAAGATAATATTTTCTGTTTTCTTGTGATATGTTATAGCATATTCTGAAACGATTTGGCCACCTAGGGATGAGCCAATCATACTACTATGGCTGATACCAATAGTTTCTAGGAAATCAGAGAGGAATTTTGCAAAAAATTGTGGCGTATAATCTAGCAAGGGTTTATCACTATATCCAAATCCTAGCAGATCAGGCGCTATTACTCGATATTTCTTGCTCAATTCGGGCATTACATATTCCCACCTTTCTGCAGATGCACCAAGACCATGAACTAATACAAGTACTCTTTTTGAACTACTACCAGATTCAATATAACGAATTTTATGAGAACCCACTTGGACAAATTTTTCAATCATTGTTCTTCTTATTCAACAAATTCTAGAGCTCTAGCCCAAAGGATTCTGCAATTGTAGAAAATTTCTGGTATGACTCCAAGTACTGTCTCCCTTTTTGGGTAATCACAAAGGTATGTTTTCCATCAAACTCAATTTTGTTAATCAAACCAGTCCCAATCAAATTTGGTAATAATTTTGATAGCCTAGAATGTGGTAAATTGGCCTTAGAAATTAGGGCAGTTGTTTTGATTCCTTCTTGTCCTGACTCTTCAGTGGCAGTCAGAAGGTCTCCTATAATCTGCGTGCTTGTCCTGTATAATACCATGAAAAGTGTATCAAATCCTATATTATATAGATTGGTATTATTAACCAACTATTACCACTCATTACCAATGGTATATATATTGGTGTTACAATGAATGGGTATGAGCACTCAAACTCAATCAAGCAATGTATATTCAATATACAAGCAAAATGTTCAAAAATACTTTGAGAATATTTCAAAAATTACCCCACAGTATTTTCAATCCATAACAGACTTGCAAAAAGAATGTATGAGTACATGTGAGAAAACAATCGATGCTTCAGTATCTATGCAACAAGAATTTGCAACAAAAGCTGGAATCACAACTGATATTCCAAGTGCTGCAAAGACTGCAATTGTTGATGCCAACAAGCAAATTGTTCAAGCAACCACTGTAAACAATCAATTGGTAAGAACCACAATTGATGCAACCGTACAAAATATCAAGACCTACGGCGATAACGTAAACGCATTTGTTGAATTGAATAGAAACATAATCCAATCGTGGATAACCCCATTTACACTAAAAAACTAGTGTAATTGATTTTTCTTTTTTTATTTTCATATCTAATCAACCATCTGTATATTGTTGCAAGAAAAAATACCTAAAAAATAGATCATTGATCTGAACAAATCATTCGCGAGTCTTTTAAAGCAATTTTGTATATCCAAATCATGACAAATAACGATAACCAATCAAAACCAACATGGGAAGACATTCAAGGATTATCCTGGATGTTTTATGAAGAATAATTCTTCTTTCTTTGTCAACCCATCTTGTATTTTTTAAATCTGTCGATGCTACTATCACGAAACTTTCATTATACCTTTTTTAGAATATTACATAACCAATTCTTTTCCAGAATCTAAATTACAGATACGTATGAGCTCTCTCATGATGCATATTATGCAGTAGGTCTTGTTGAGTATTGCACAGGAAAATGAAGAGTTGTGATTTATTATTAGATGAATATAGATAGTAATCAAAACCAAGTAGTTATCTGGTGACAACTCTATGTTCTGGTCCCAACATCAACTTAGGTATCATTGATGTTTTTACTAGTTGATTACCATCTGTAGAGAACATGCTACCGTGAGATAAAAAAAGTATTGTGATAATTATGAACATTTGTTTGATTTTATTCTACATGGTCTTTTATATCCCAACCAATAGTATAATGGGATGACTTCATAGTTAGTGATCGAATGATCTTTTGATCACTAGCCATTTGACGAATAATTTTTAACTTATGAAACCAAGATATCTGTTTCATATTTGCATACTTGATAAAATTATAGATTCTTTTAGGAAAACAAAAACAGTTTAGAATCTACTAAAAACATCTATGGTGTCAATTTTGTCCTGGTGATCTGCCAAATAGTACAAAATTCTATCCGAATCTATCTCTATCCATTCTGATTCTCCTTTGTAGTTTACAATATCTTCAAAAAAAGCATCATTAATGCCACTTAAGCGTAATAATGCCTTTTCATCTTTAAATTTTATTGGAAGTTTGATTAATTGCTCTCTCAACAAACTCTGTCCTTGAATGTTAATCTTGTATCCTTCTCTGTTTATCTCAGCAATTCCAAAAAAGTGATTTGGGAACATATCTAAACGTTTTATCTTTATTGACATAGTTTTTTTCAGTTGATTATCCATTGGTCTTTTCTATGGTTTTATTATATTCCTAAATTTTTTCAACAAAATCATTATGAAACCAAGGGTGCAGTTTCTTTTTTATTGTCATCATCAGGATCATAACCCCTCTTTTTGTGAATAGAACCAATTACTCCTTTGGTAAACTTGTCAAACTTTTCATCTTTCATAGAGTCTATTACCTCATCCACAGTCTTGTTCATGTCAATTTTCTTACATAGACGGTCCGCCTCAGAGCAATAGGACTCGATGTATCTCTGTATGTAGTCGTATTCTGGACCTCCTATTCCTATCTCCCGCCTCCTTTGGCTCAGTCTTTCTCTCCAAGTTACACTCATTTGATTAACTTTAGTGACACTTTATCTGATTTAAAGATAAAAAACATGTCTTTTACTCATTAGAAAACAAGATACCTAAATCATAACAAGTGTAATTAAAATTAATTCTAAATGAATCCAATATTTCAGCTTAGCACAAGAAAATATGAAAAGGAGATAAAGATTGTGAAAAAGGCCATGGATGAATTGGAAATTACTTGCAAAGTAAAAAATGCCTATGAGTTAAGTGAGCCATTTACAAAGGCAGGTTGGACGTTTTTTAATGTTCAGATAAGTTCCAAGATGTTCTCTATAATCGAGAAATCAGGAATGATGAAAGGCGCTTTGGGATTTCGAATAGCCGAACAATTTAAGAATTTTTTGGGTCATTATTTGGAATCAAAAGGAAGTCAAGTAAGAATCAAGCAAATCAATTATTAGATTATCATTCTCTGTTAAGTTTTATTATTACCCTATGCTAGTTTTTTATCTGATTTTTCAGAAATTTTAATTAGTTTTTCAATTTTTGATTTATCATTTTTGAAAAGAGAGTAACCAATAGAAACTATCATACCACCAATAATTAAGCCCATTAAACTAAGACTTTCAAATCCACAGGAAGCTATTTCTTCCATTGTATGATATAGGTAAAACTAGTACAAAAATTTTTTTGTCATAAATCATCCCTACTAGTGGATCTAGGTCTTATTTTTTCCTAAATGAATTTGTTCCTTTAATTATATCAAAGTGTATGGATTCCCAGTCATCTGCTTTCAGTCTTTCCCAAACCTCTTCAACTTGTTTTAGTTCAGGAGTTTTCTGCAATAGTGGTTTCTCTAGTTTTTTTGCTTGCTTTTTATGATTTTGCAGTTTACCGACGTTTTTTCCGATACCCTCGAAAATTTGCACTTAGCTGTGTTCTGTGATTTATTGGTCCAAAATCCAGATTATTCAAAAAATAACTTAGAGGATATCCCCAATATCCTTTTCCTACAAAATTACTTTTGCTTACGAACCCTCGATGTTTAACAGGATTTGTAGCAATAAAATCAGTTTTTTTAAAAAACTTTGACTGTTTTCTCTTTCTTCCTTTTCTGGATGCATCTAATGCTTTTTTGTATTCCATTATGATTTCCTGATTTGTCTTGAAGTTTTCCCCCAAATCTTCAAAGCATTCAATAAGATAATCCAAAATTTCGTTGTCTTTCACTATTGTTGACATCCATTTTTCTGCATATTTCGGAAGAATTTGGTTTGGAAGAAAAAAATTCAAGTAAAGGTCATCAAGTGCGCTTTTTTCAAATAACTCAAACTCTGCATTCATAACTTCAAAGTAGTAATTTGCCAAGAGCAACATATCAAACAATTTCTCATAAACTAGTCCAGGATTACTTTTACGCAAATAATCCCATTTTCTAGAGATAAGGTCAAAATTACTTGCAAAATGATTTATCATCAAGTCCAAGTCCTTGTCGCTTACACTAGATCTAGGATTGTCTGATTTTTCTTTATCTTCAAAAAAAACAATTCTTCTAGGAGGAATCTTTTTCTCATTTCGTAAATGCACCACTATGCCCCAAATTGTAAGAGAATAGACAGATTCACCAACCTTGCCCTTAAAGCGGTCATTGTAATTTGCCAAAGTAAATTGTAACTGGGCATGATCCCACTACTTCTTTGTAAATCCTTCAGGACGAGAATAATCATTTTTCCTATTGGCTTCTCTTATTGCTGTTCGAAGACTAGGATCATCTATCATGCTTGAATCAAATTGCTTGATGTTCATTGCTTCCTTGAGATGTTCTCCATGTTTGAGGATCTTTAGATGAACCAACCTGTAGAGATTCTGATTGTACGACTCGCCCCTATGTCTGCCGGTTTTCTTTCTTAGTTCATATCGTGTACATGGGCCATTTTCAAAATAGTCTTTTATGATCTGTTTCTGGGCTTTGGTTAGATTGTGTTTTGATATTATATCCCACTTGAACTTTTGAGGCATTTTTTTCATTCAAAATATGTACGACTTGCTAGTATATCGCCATTTGTAATAAAATACAATGGATTACAAGACAATTAGAATCTCAAAAAGAAACTGGGAAAAATTAGAGCAGATGAAGTCTGCTGCAACCTTTGATGATGTTATTGCAAGTCTATTAAACAGTTTGGAGGATCAGAAATGAAAAAAGTTTTAGCAAAATTATCATCGCATTTGATTCCAGATGAATTAGTCACTGAACTGAAACTAAAGGAGCAACACTATCTTATAATTTTCCCACGTAATCTTTTGCAACAATTTCAGATAACCTCACAGGAGATTAGTTTTGATCTTGTAATAGATAATTCAAACAAGTTAGCACTCATTGGACCAAAGCTTGTAGACCGGCCCAAGAGTGACACCACCAATCCAGAGAAAGGAGGATTCATCATATGACCTGCCAAAAACAATTACATAAAGACCGAGCTGCTTACTGCTCTCAGTGCTATGATAACATTAGATTGCGATGCCCTTTTTGTCTATTGGAAAAGATACCAAGGCACTGCAAAATCTACAAGAATGCTGCAGCCCTATGGTGGCACATCAGACAACAACACAACAACTCTGCAACCTCTAACTTTGACATGAATGCAGTACTTGATGCACTAAACGGAGTGACCAGAGCCATGCAGTGGGGGATTATCGTAAATTGATTGGGATTCATTATTTAAAAATTCTCTCTCACATAGAGTCATTTTTAGAGGATGTTTAATTGAGTCGACATCTGTCTGCAAAAAGCAAACGAGAATACCTTCCTATTTTGATTCAAAGAGATGGAGGTTTCATTTGTTGGTATTGTAAGGTAACTCTCACAGTTCACACGTGTATTTATGAACATTTGAACAACAATAGGGCTGACAACCGAATAGACAACTTAGTTCTAGCATGTTTTTCATGCAATAACAAGAAGCCAAATGATTTTGATATGCAAACCAAGGCAACGGATAAACTTCGAGCAAATGAGGATCGCAATTTTGTGGGAGAGAAAATGTATGAGGATACATCTTCACCCTCTACAGAAATTACCATAAACTTGTCCAATTTTGAGATAACCGAACAATATGTGCGTGAAACAATAGTTGTTGATGGCCGTATACTATTCTCTGAGGCTTTGGATTCCATTGTATATCTATGTAAAAAGAACACAGGACATGGTAGCCATCAGTCAGTTCGTAACTATCTTAAATCATTGACCAGTAAAATTGCCCCTTTCAAGATAATCAAAGAGGAAGACAAAAAGAAGTACATTGTAAAAAGAAATGAAAATTAATTCATGTTTTTGATCTTTACATGACATCGTTTGTGAACTGTACGACTCCATAACTACTAGAGACAGGTTTGTATAGTCACTCTTCAACGTCATAACGTAAATTGTTTAAAATAACAAAATCTCATAGGAATGCAATAATCATAATTTTATCATGCGCTTTTTCCTTGAATTTAATAGATCTTGATAACGCCTTTGCTACTACATATTATAATGATCGGTTTGGATTCTCTTTGGATTATCCTGACAATTTTATTTATGAAGAAAGTAAAGGTCCTATAAATGAAGATTTTCCGTGGGCAGTTTTTTTCTATAGCGAAGAGTCTGATGATACTTTCACAATGTGGGCAAGACCAGATTACGCCATAGTTACCACAACCGCAGCAAAAGATTCTTTGGATTCATCAGACAATGAATATTTTTCAATTCTAGAAGAGATGGTTGCGGACAGTTGTTATAGGGATTTCAGTATTCAAGACGGTCAATGCAAAAAAGTCACCATTGAAGAACTCAAGAAATTGGCTATTGATGGTTTTATCGCCTACCAGATCCAATATTCCTGGAAAAATTCTGACTCTGGAATTATGACCGGAGCAGCTGAAACTTTTACCATAATTCCTGAAAATCAGTTTATTTGGAAGATAAGCAACAAAGTTTTTTTCAATGCAGATTCTGAGGAAATAGACTCAAAGCTTGAATTACTAGAGTCATACACTACTTCGTTCAAACGAGACAAAACCAAACACCTGACCGATGAAGATATTGTTCAAGCGTATAAAAACGCGCCTGACTTTTACGAAAACCTTGGTTTTAGCATAGCCAGTTTAGTTGTCATGCTAGTAGTCGGAAAAATTTTGACAAGGTATACTTCCGTAGCATGGTTTGAAATATTTTTGTCTGGACTACCATTCATCTCGATACCTCTAGTCAATGCTGTGTTGCCAAACGTGCAAGTCGAAGGAATCAAGGTAGACACATTCGTACCGATATTTCCATTTATCCTGGCAATTGCCATCCCATTATCATTAAAGAATATCAGGTACAATGGACGTGGGCGTATTTCTATTCCTATTTTAATTGGAGTAATAATTCTAATTGCAAGTATTGTTCTAAGTAATATCGTAATTCCTTCAATACAAGATCGTCCATCAGCAATACTAGAAAGGCTTCCAATTGAGTTTGTAGAATATCTTCAATTGCATAAAGAAATCATATTTGGTCTAGCGGCATTGTTGTTTATTGTACATTTTGTTCTACCGCTGATTATTTCTAGGACAAAGGAATTCCAAATTAGTACCCGCCTGACTATATTATGTTTGATAGTAGGATATGCTCTCTCGTTCACAAGTTTAGCTACTGCCGAAATTTTTACCTATAACCTGTCATATCCAGTAGGTGTCATTATTTCTACCATCATACAAATAATTTTTGTAGTACTTTTGGTAAGAAGAGAAGAACAGAAATATCTATTAAATAAACAAAGATTGGTGTAAACAAATAACAAGATAATATGCTAGTGTCAGTATTTATCTAATACAAATTTAGATTTTACATGTACTATGAATACATTACAATTAGAAAATGCAGAAAAATCTGGTAATGTCTGGTTTCTGCAAAGGAATTTGTTTAGATTTTACAGTAAAGATTCCATTTAATGAAAAATACTATTCCGATAACCGAGTATTCTGCAGACAGTGCAAGAGATTCATGAGGATTCCAGCTGTAAGATGTCCTTGTTGCCAGTCTTCAGTTAGATACAAGCCTAGAAGTAAAAAGTAATTCAATATTTTTGACAGCCATTGAGATTGATTTTATCTGAAATTAGAAATGACTTGATGTATGTCCCTGGAACTCCATTAAATTCCTCGAATATTTCAAATGGCTCAAATGATACAAAGAAGTATTGCATAAAGTAAATTATCGTGGATAATCTATTGAGAAGTGTTTAGATTAATCTTGTATAGGATCATCAAAAATCTAAGAAAAAAAGAGAATCACTCCATAGAATTCTCTAATTCAATAAAAAAATTACTAGTTTCTAAACTAGTTGGCTCACATGTCTGCTTCAGCTTATGGAACATCAGATCTTACAATTTGTACTGTAGATGTGATTGTATTTGTTGGAGTTTGATCATTTCCCCCGTCTTCGCCAGTCACCTCAAATTCAACACTTACCACAAGACCCTCAAGATCAGGAGGAACATCCAAAGGAATGTTATCATCATCAAGGAGATATTGTGTAACGGTTTTGTTTTGTCCTGGAGCAAACGATACATTTCTGTCATACTCACATGTTTCTATCATTCTGGTGTTTGGGTCATCGCAGATATACTCAGGTAATGCAATCTGTGTAATCTTGACTTCGTCATCAGCGATGTTTGTCACAGTAAATAAGAGTCTGCATATAGTATCAGATCTGTACTCGGTACACTCTATTTGGGGTCCATTGGAGCTATTATAGTCCACCTTGATTTGGCCATACCTAATTGTTACATCTTCTTTTGGTTCTTCAGCAAAAGAAGTTATTGGCAAAAGGGATATCATCAATGTAGCAGCTATGAAAGTTCCTGCTAGGAATTTTGTATTCATTGTGTACCTACAATTTTTGTGATATATAACATGAATAGAATACATTGCAATGTACAAAATAATAGTTGTTTAACGTGAAGTTTCATAATCCTATCTAAAATTATGAGTCATAACCATTAAACTCACTACATATTCTCGTCATGATCCCATACTGGAAATATTCTGGTTTGTATTATGTACTAGAAGAATTGTAAAAGTCCCACTCGTAATACATTGGGCATAATGGTCCTAGTCTCTCTTGTTCTGCATCCAAAACTTGGCCTTTTATTCAATGGAATGATTCCTCTAAACTGTGACTTTAAACAAATCAAATTATTCTCTGATCAAGAAAATTCTAATATTCAGGTACAATTAGGAACAAAAAAGTGACAAAAATGAATCAAAACTGGACAGATTTGGACAAAGACGGGCGCAGACTGAACAGAATTATCAGACAATTAGAGTCCAAAATAAAAAATGAAACAAATGATGAGATGAAACTTGCATTCATTGACAGGCTAATCAAGTGTACACATGAGAAGACTCATCTTGCAGAGATTGTTCTTGAAGTAAACAAAGTTCTAAAAGAAGCAAAAAAGAGATTCTAAATTATAGACAATTTTAAGTTCATTCAAGTCTAAAGAAGTTAGTGAATAATGTATGTGCCATAATTAGTCTTATATTTCTGATAGATATTGGTTTAGCATTTTCAGTAAATGTTTCAGCAGCAGAAGATTTGATTCCTTCATGGATAAAAGAAACTGCAGGATTTTGGTCCGAAGATCTAATTGATGATGTTACTTTTGTCAACGCCATGGAGTGGATGATTAAAAACGGCATCATAGTGGCTGCTGAACTTAGTATAGTTGACTCTTCAGATTCTGATGATCTAAGTGATAGGCAAGTAATTGTCCCTGAATGGATTAAAAATAATGCAGGATTCTGGGTATCTAATCAAATAAGTGATTCAGATTTTCTAACTGGTATTACTTATCTATACAAAGAAGAAATTGTAAAATCACCTAACGTTGTTATAAATAAATTAAATCCAAATTGGACTCTTGGTCCTGGTGATTATGAGTTTTCTCTGACTAGTGAGGAATTGGAAAGAAAATATCTTGTCCATGTTCCATCTTCTTATGACGCTATTAAATCTACACCAGTTGTGTTCAGTATACATGGAGGAGGAGGTAACGGAGAATCACAGCGTAGTGGTAGCAATATGGATGTACATTCTGATAAACACGGATACATTGTTGTTTATCCGTATGGTACTGGTATAATATTTTTGGGAAAAGAATTATTTGGTTGGAATAGTGAGGTTGGTGGACATGCTGATAAAAATACAGCCAAAAAAGATGATGTAAAGTTTTTTTCAAAAATGATTGATGAACTAAAAAATAAATTCAATATAGATGAGAAACGAGTTTATGCTACTGGCCTCTCAATGGGGGGACAAATGTCTCATAGACTGGGATGTGACATGCCAAACAAGATAGCAGCAATCGCACCTGTTGGCGCACCTGTAGGAATCGATTACTCATGTAATCCATCAAATCCTATTCCGACCATGATTATTCATGGTAAAAAAGATCCCTGTGCATTGTATGAAGGTGGTCAATGTGGAGGATGCTATCAAGAATTTTTAGGTCTTGGCCCAGATGTTGGCAAATATGCATGTACATCAATTAATACTATAACTAATGATTGGATAAAAAGGAACAGTTGTTCTACAGAATCTCAAATAACTTACGAAAAGGGAGATGTTACATGTACAACTTTTGATAATTGTGCTGATAATTCTGAAGTCATGTTATGTACAAGTAACAATGCTGGACATACTTGGCCAAGCGGGATAGATCCTTTCAAGACAGGTGCACTCTATGATAGGTATAATTCAATAGTGGGTGATGTCACCTATGATATTTCAAATGATCAAATATGGGAATTTTTTCAAAGACATTCACTAGAATAACGTTTAATTCAATTCATGGTTTCTTGTGACATTTGGAGATTTGTCTATATATTTTCTAAAACAACTGCATGTGTTTTTATCAGTTAATGCTTTAGAAAGAACTTCAGACTTGTCGTTACTTTTTAATTGTCTTGAATATTCTAATGTATCTGATTTTAGATGTGGAGGTGGATAAGGATAATTTCTTGTCAAAAAATAATTGTTCTACAGTTCACATTTAATCAACCCTTCTAATACTCCAATGATTTCTAGTCTTTCAATTCTAAATTATGTGGACATGTCCTCTGATCAAGAAGTTTTGATATATCGAGTTAGTCTGATTTTACTCAATATAGGAATGTACTTTGTAGCTCCTACAATTGTAATTGTTGGACTTAAAAAGATCTTCTATACCCATAGTTAATTTCAAATGTCAAAATAGACAACAAGATATTGTGTATTGAAAATGAGACTCCTCTAACTATCCACTCTTTTTCGTATTTAGGGGTGTCAACTATGATAATGTGCTATTTGTCTTAAATGTCTCATATCATACTGGCATATATTGAAAAATAAAATTATACTGACTTTAATAATTGTAATAACTGCTGTTCTTGGCTTTTCAAGTTTTGATCAGCAAGCTCATGCAGCATCAATGACATTTACCACAGATACTACAATAACTACTGATGAAATAATTGCAAATGGTGAGACATGGACTGTCAATCCTGGTGTTACACTGACAGTTGATTCTGGGATCACCATTGACAACGAAGGCGAGATTGTCAACAACGGTCTCATTAACAATTCCGGCACCGTCATCAACAACGACGGTACCATTAACAACAACGAAGACGGTACCATTAACAACTCCGGTTCCATCTTCATCAACGCCGGCACCATCAACAACGCCGGCACCATAAACAACAACGAAGGTGGCTCCATAGGTAGCAACCCCGACGGTCTCATTAACAACTCCGGCACCATCAACAACGAAGGCGACATCTTCAGTCAAAGCCTCATAACTAACTCCGGCACCATCATCAACAACGGCCTCATAGATACCTTCGGCGCCACCATCATCAACGACGGCCACATCGAAAACAATGGCACCATCTTCATCGAATTTGTCCTCAACAACTCCGGCACCATCAACAACTCCGGCACCATCATCAACAGGTTAGGCACCATCGACAACGACGGCCACATCGAAAACAATGGCACCATCGACAACGTCGCTAGTACCATCAACAACTTTGGCTCCATCGATAACAGTGGCACCATAGATAATTTTGACGATACCCACATCAACAACTCCGGCACCATCAACAACTCCGGCACCATCAACAACAATATCAGCATTATTAACAACACCAACTCCGGCACCATCAACAACAAAGAAGACGGCACCATCAACAACTTCTGTGATATCCCCACCGGGAATTTCTGTACCAATCCCATCTTCAGAGGCACCATCAATAATGACGGCACTATCGAAAACAACGGCACCATAAACAACGACTTGAATGGCACTATTACCAACAACAACATTGACGGCACCATTAACAACAACATCGGCGGTACCATCTATAACAATGGCACCATCGACAACAGCGGCACCGACGACTTCGGCGGTACCATAAACAACAAAGGCGATATTACCAACCATGGCCTCCTCAACAGCAATGGTTTCATCAATAACAACGAAGGCGGCGATATTACCAACGAAGGCACCATCAACAACAACGGCGGCGTCATCAACAACTCCGGTACCATCAACAACTCCGGCACTATTATCAGTAACAACAACGGTTTCGGTGCAGAAGGCATTATTGACAACAACGAAGGCGGCACCATCAACAACTCCGGCGAAATCACCAACGACGGCGGCACCATCAACAACAACGGCACCATCGATAACTCCGGCACCATAAACAACAACGAAGGTGGCACCATAGATAACGGCAACATCTCTACCTTCATCGACGGCGGCACCATAAACAACAATGGCTTCATAAACAACAATAGCTTCATCGACAACGAAGGCGGCTTCATCAACAACGATGGAACCATTGACAACTGTCCCTCTGGAAACCCAGGTACAATAACTGGCAATCCAATTAATGGAAATCAGCCTATCGAGTGTAACATTACATCACCTATATGTTCAGAATCTTCTCCAAGTGTTGAAAGGCTATGGCCACCAAATCACAAGATGGTAGATGTTTCCATTTTAGGAGTAACAGACTCTGACGGAGATGACATTGCCATTACAATAGATTCAATATTCCAAGACGAAGCAGTCAGCGGAAAAGGCTCAGGAAAAACATCGCCTGATGGTGCGGGAATAGGAACTGACACTGCACAAGTAAGAGCCGAAAGATCAGGAAATGAGAATGGCAGAGTATACCACATTGGATTTACAGCTGACGATGGAAATGGCGGAATGTGTTCAGGTGAAGTCACAGTTGGCGTGCCACACAACAAAAAATCAACCCCAATTGATGATGGCCCAATTTATGATTCAACAGTAAACTAGTTTTTCTTTTTTCTAAATACTTTTCTTAGTTGATATAACAAATCTCTAAGAATATTGATTAGAATTTTCAGTGAGGTGATTATCACATGATGAGATTCGTGTATGGGTGAAGCTCCCGCATTACAAAACGACTATTGTGGAATTGTAATTCATGAATTGCCTGATGCAGAACTTGACAATCAAACACAGTTACCAAAACAAAAAGACCTCTAACTTTCACACCCTATCCCGTCTTTATCTCCATCAAATCTATGAGGATCGGGTTGCAATACTGTGAATCTTTTTTGTGGAATATCTTTGCAATCCAAATCTGGAGGAGGTGAAGAAATACAAAAGTCAGGGTATGAAGGATCACAATTAGAATCTACTTCTATCCTTTGTGGTTCAGAGTATTGACATCCATGTTTTTTTGCCCATTTAGTTGAGACAAATTCAGAATCATCGCAAAATTCAGAAGCTAAATATCCTAGACCTGAATCTAACAACTCTTCATTGAGATTCACATCATTGCAGTAAATTACAGCCAAAATTCTGCCATGACTACCCTGAGTTTGGCCATCATCTTCATCAACTAAGACAGTTGAACCAATAGGGCAAAGAGTTTCAATCAGTTCCTTGGATTCAATCCCTCCAGATTCATCAAGTTCAGGAGCTGATGCCAGTGCAAATCTTATTGACTGGGAATCCGCCTTTATTGTATCACCATCAATGACTTGGGTTACTTTTCCAATGATACATCGTGCAATTCCTGAACAATCCTGCAATGAATATGACGATTGAATAGACAGTTGAGGTGATGAGGAAATAATATCTTGAGGTGGTGTGGGTTTAGGCGTTACTTGGTAAGTAGACTCAGTTTGTTTTGGTTCTTCAATTATGGGAGTATCCTCTTCAAAATCAATTGATGGCGAATGTCCTCCACCTCCAATTGCAATCATGATAATTAGTACTGGAACCCCAACACCGGTTATTGTGATTAGATCTTTTCTCACATCTATTATTTTATGATCTTAGCAGAAAAGCATTATGACAACACAGCATGTTTTCCTGTTTAAAATGGGGATTCTTTTTCTTTTTTATTTTGGTGTGTAGGTAATCTCTACCTCTCCGTTTCTAACATCAATTTGTATCCTTGAGTGCAAGACATCACAGAAGACTTCATGAGACATTCTTTTTACTCTAACCGGCAAAACCAAATCTGTCTTTTGAAGATGCTTTAGCTTTCTGTAAACTGTTGTTTGAGGGAGTTTTGTTTTATCAACTAAATCATAACCTGACATCTCATTTTTTTGCAACTCCAGGAAAATCCTGCGCTCTGCATCATTGCCTAGCATTTGAAGCGTAAACAGATCTTGATTTGTTTCTGTCATGATAATCCCGCTAGGATGTTATCTCAATTCTTTGCTCAAGGCTTCTTAATTGTCTTGATAGGGAATCTACAATTCCCCTCAACTCTGAATTGTCCTTTTGCATATCTGAATAACCTCTGTTAATCTTTTCGGTATCTGATATTGTAACTGCGTATTCAACATCATGGTATGTTTTAGCTCGTACTCTGTCATTTTGTCTATAATAGAGCAATTTTAGACTCTTGTGACCCATCAGGGCTTCTGCAAAATCTGACTGGTGTGCATCAGTTACCTGGGTCTTAAACCACGCGCGAAACGCATGAAAGTGAATAGAGTTTCTTCCATTCTCGTTTTTTGCATCAAGTTCTGGAATGTTCTTGATCAGATTGGATAGCTGCTTTTCTAGATTGTGATTTGTAGATAGTACGCTTTTGGCGTATCTCTCCTCTCTGGTTATATTTTTGAGATTAGATTCTAAAATTCTGATATTTTTCTTATCTGTTTTTGGAAAACCACTATTGTTATACTCATTTTTTGCCAGTCTCTCCCTGAGATGCCTTAATCTGTCTTCATGTTGTAGTAAAAACAGATACTCTTCATTTTTTGTAGAACTTTTCTTTCTTGAAAGATAATCCTTCAAAGCACTGGCAGCCTCAGATGAAATGTGGGTAATTCTAGTCTCTCTGGTCTTCGTAGTCTCTGCCCTAACAGTTATTGTGACAGGATCTAATGTAAAATCAACATCCGAGAATCGAAGCTGTACTATTTCACCAATTCTCATTCCGCTGGAACAGGCAATCAGAACAACTGCTGCAAGCTTGGGATTTGCCAGTCTTATTATCCTGTTTATGGTTTCTTTTGTTAGTCCTTTCTCATAGACATAGATTCTACGGGGAAGCTTGAATCGCTGCTTTATGTCCTCGCTGTATATCTTGCAGCCCTCGCCATTTAGAAACTCCTTTGCTACCGAGATATAGTCGCAAATTGTTTGGTTGCTGTATCCTATTTTCTCTGAACTTTCCCGTTTGTATTCTGCCAAAAATGAGTAAAAACTATCAAGCACTTCAATTGAGTCGGTCTGTTTTGTTTCTATTTGCCTTAACAGGGATTCTATGTCAAGATTATACTTTACATCTAGGAATTTCATGAATTTTTTTAATGCCGAGTTGTAAGCTCTTCTTGTAGATAAACTGCGAGATGTCCTAAACTTTCTCTCAAGGAATCTAGTAATCTTGTCTTGAGTACTCTGAATTTGCATCTGTTCTATGTTTTTTTCTGAATTACTTAAAGACCGAGGCGATAAAGTCACTATCTATTGTAGATGTAGATGATTAAATCATCTTAGATTGACTCAGTTAATCCTCAAACCAATTTGAAAATATTCTTTTTACATATTGTTGGTAGATCTTTTTTATGTCGGCATCAGTGGTTTGAACAAAAAGACGTAGAAATTCTGTTCCGCTTACTATGCCTACGATCTTTCCATTATCAATAACAGGAACTTTACGTATTTCTCTATTGGCCATAATGTCAATGATATCAGATACAGACTGATTTGGAGAAACATAGATTACCGGAGATGACATTACATCTGAGACCTTGGTGTCTGGGAAATAGGGTTTTATCATAATTTTGGTTGCAAAATCCCTTTCAGTAATAATCCCTACTGCTTTGTCATTATCTATTACAACAACTGAACCAATCTTCTGTTTATTCATCAATTCAGAAATCTCTCTCAATGTTTCATTAGGTCCTACTGATACTACATTTGGATTCATTATTTCCTTTGCTGGAAGATTAGCACTTTCTTCTATTACCATTATTGTTTTATTTTTCAATTTTGTATTTTAGTTAAATGGAGAATATCAGTACTGGAAATAGCATTTTTGAATATTATTGGAAAGACGAATCAAAGTAATAATGGATATAATCAAATTTAAAATAAAACCACATCTAAAAGAAAAATAATACATAATGAGAAAAGTTAGATAAAATCACTGTAAAGTTTATCTAAAACTCTGCTTCTTCTAATGCTTTTGCACAACTACACCTTCTAGTATTGGGAATTTTATCAATCAATTCAGTCAATACTATTTTTGTCTTCTCTACATTTTTTGAAAGCGTCTCTAAAACTTCTTTAGCCGTGACAGGTTTTTCAGCCCAAACATCATAATCCGTAACTGTTGAGATTGATGCATAGCACATCTGTGCTTCTCTAGCTAGTTGACATTCTGGAACAAGCGTCATACCAATAATGTCTGCACCCGTTGATCTGTAGAATTTTGATTCTGCTTTAGTTGAAAATCGTGGACCTTCAATGCAGACATAGGTACAATCTTTATGAATTTTCAAATCTTGATCGTTTGTTATTTGAAGAATTGATGATTGTAATTCTGGACAAAAAGGATCAGCTACTGAAATATGAACAACTCGTCCTTCTTCTGAAAATGATCCATTTCTTGATTTTGTAAAATCTAAAAATTGTGAGGGCAATACAAAGTGTCCTGGCTCTAATTCTTCTTTTAGACTTCCAACGGCAGAAGGTGCTATTATTCTTGTGACTCCTAATTCTTTAAATGCCCAAATGTTTGCTTTGAAATTTATCATATGTGGAGGAATGGTATGTTTTTTTCCATGTCTAGGAAGAAATGCAATTTTTCTTCCTTTAAATATTCCAACTGTTATTGTGTCTGAAGTTTTACCATAAGGCGTATCAATTTCAATTTCTTGAGCGTTTTGAACTAAACCTGAATCATAAATTCCTGTTCCTCCAAAAATCCCAACTTCTACATCTTTTTCCATCAATATTTCACCAGTGATTTACAATCATACTTGCTTATTCCTTTTATTCCATTTAGTTCTGTTAATTCTATAAGGAATGCGAAACCTGAAATTATTCCACCTACTTTTTCAATTAATTTTGCAGAGGCTTTTGCTGTTCCTCCGGTGGCAAGTAAATCATCACAAATGAGAATTCTTTGTTTCTCTTTGATAATGTCTTTTTGAATTTCTATTGTGTCTTTACCATATTCAATTGTGTATGAGAATTTTGTAGTTTTTCCAGGTAATTTTCCAGCTTTTCTAATCATTATCATTCCCTTGCTGTATCTTGATGCTAAGACACTAGCAAGAATAAATCCTCTTGATTCAACTCCTGCAAACAAATCTATATTTTTTGGATGAAAATATTTTGAAAATTCATCTGCTACAAAAGATAATGCTGATGGATCCTTCAAAATTGGACTAAAATCTCTAAATAAAATACCTTTTTTGGGAAAATTTGGATATTCTGCTATCTTGTCTTTTAGATTCATGATGAACTTAATTATTTAGTGAAATAAAATTGTTTGATACTATTGAAGCTCAAATATTGTTTCAGCAGAATTATATGCATCGGCAACCTTAATTGTATAAGTTCCAGGTTCCAAGTCTTTTGGAATCTTCCATGGTTGGTTAATCTCTCCTGCACTTGTTGCTGGGAATTCTAATTCTTCAATTAGTTCTTTATCTTCTGATATTATCTCAATAATTACCGTATGTTTTGCTCCAAAAACATGTATATTAATAAAATCATTAATTCCATCTAATTTTGGACTTTCTGAAGTTGATACTATCATTCCTTCCTGCACTATTGCAAGTACATCAAATTCAATATTGTCAAAGTTTGAACCACTTTTTGCATTAATTATCCATTTTCCTGGGTTGGCATCTGAAGGAATTCTAAATGAACTCTCTGAAATTTTTCCATTTTTATCTGAAAATGTTTCTTTAGTTTTGATTTCATTTCCGTTCGAATCTGTCATAGTTATGGTTAAAAGTACATTAGACCCAGTATCACCTAAAATTAAAATAGAATCTCCGGATTGATACTTTTCTTTTGTAGTATTGATGTGAATTTCCCCTGAGCCTGTCTGTAGACCCACTGTGAAGATCTCCGAACTTTGAGCACTTCCTTTACTAATTACTGCTGTATATATCCCTGATGAATATCCCTTTAGATCAAGAGAATGTGTTGCTCTGGCATCTTCCTGTAATGTTATGGATATTGCATCTTCTTTTGGTTTATCAGAAGGATCAATAATTAACAAACTTATGATATCTGATGCTTTTCCTGTAAATGAAATTATGGCTGTTTCACTTGCTTTGTAATTCAACTTGTCAAATTCTAAGTTAACTGGAATTGTGGGTAATTGTCCAATTCCTGCAAAAATAAACTCTTTATCATTTCCCTGTGTTGCAATTAATGTGTATGTTCCTTTTGCTGTATTTTGAGTAGTTGGAAATTCAAACTCTATCACTCCAGAATCATCAACTTGAATAATGTCTGAAATAATCTCTTTTCCAAGTGGATCTTCTATTATCATTTCAATAGGTTTGTTTGGTAAGGCTGTTCCCTCAAATTTCATAGTTTCACCTGGTTCATATTTCAAATTACTTGGAGCTATGACTATTGTTTTATCAGATTCAATACTCCATTGTTTAACTTCACTTTGCCTTCCATCTGTAATAGTTGCACTATAGTTTCCAAATGATGTGTCTAGTGGTACTAATATTGGCTCTTCTAGTTCCCAGTTTCCTTTACTATCTACTTCAGCTGTTCTTGAATTGATAATTTCTCCCTCTGGATTGGTAACTTCTGCCGTTACTGCGCTACCCGGATCTGCAGTTCCAAAAATCTCTAAAAGATCTCCTCTATGCATTACACTTGGAATTCCTTTAATAGTTAGTTCAATATTTTGTGATACCGGAATTCTGTTTTCAGTCTCTCCTACTCTGAGACTGATCTTTTTTACTTCTCCATCTTTATCTTTTACTTTGAAATCTACTCTATCAGCCTTTTGATCCTCAGGAATTTTCATCGTAGTCATAAAGTGACCGTCATTATCAGTTTCAAAACTTCCAATTTTTTCTGAATTAATATAAAAATCGAATTCTTGTGATGCTCCAAAATTATCTCCTGTGACTCTAATTGATGAATCAGCGTTTGGTTTTTCTGGTATTATTCTGAAGGTTGATTCTGCAGATATGCTCGAATTCATAGATGTGCTTGAATCCCTATTTTGAACAGTATTAGGTAATTCTTCAGGTAACACTTTTCCGATAGCCATTTGTTTATCTCCTTTGTCTAATGCCTTCCAATTGATTCCAGCATTTGCTTTATCGGTTTTAACGCCAAATTTTACGGACTCGCCTGATTTGATCGTTTCGGATGATGTAAAAATTATGACTCCTTGTGGTGTTTTCTCTCCAATCCATCCTTTTTCTGTTTTAAAAGATTTAAAACTAAAATCACTTCCAACCCAAATTCTAAAAGTATTGATCTCTTCATTTGAATCATTTGTCAATTCAATAATTGTTGTTTCTTCTAACGCAAAACTTTTGACGTTGATCTCTTCTGCATATGCATTTGATGGAAATTCAATTAGTACTAATGACAGTAATAGTGCAATTGAAAGAAAAATTCCTCTCGACAAGGATCCATTCATGTAATTCAGATTGCTCATCTCTCACTTAAACCTTAAAGACTTTTTCCTATTTTTCTATTTTTTATTTTAGTATTTTTCATGAGAAAACTTCTTAAGCCTTGGCCTTTTGAAACTTGTCCAAGTCCGGTTTTGTTACTACATTTTGATACTGTCTGATTCTTTCAGCGATTAGTCTATACAATGATCTGAATTGGTCCTTTGTTTTGTCTGAAAGGAACCTAGCCTCTTCTAGTGTGATTTTTTCACAAATGTATCTGGTAATCTCTTCATTGTCAAACTTTCCCCAATCGTCTTCTCTATGTTCTTCCCATATCTTTCTCAATTTTTCTAGGATTCCGTTACTGTCTTTGGAAGTCAAATCCTGTGGCGTGAGATTTGAATATCCCTCATGTCTTAACTTTATTTCATAAGTCTGATTTACTGCATGCAGATAATCCTCAAGTACAATATAATCTTCAATTGATTCTAGCTTCTTTCCTTCCCTCTCAAAGAAGATGGTCTGAATTGATGAGAATTCATTTGAGACTAATTGGGAAGAAATTTGCTTGGATTCTTCGGTATTATCTAATAGAACAAATGTTTTGTAACCGTGATTTCTGTAAAATATCGCCAAAGGTAAAACTGAATTTTTGTTATAGGCTGCAATAACATTGAGTGGGTTCATTGAGATATTTGGATCCTGTAAAAACTTATCAAAAGCATTTAGATACATTGCATCAGACATCGTTTCTACGATGATCACTGGTCTGGAGTTTGTCCCAATTTCTCTGTCTACAATAGATTCAACTTGACCCCTAGATAATCCGTATAAAATAGGTGTTAATGTCTTATCATCGGCATTCCAATAATCATAAAAGATCCTACTAAGGTGTTTTCTTTTGTCTAACTCTACAACAAGTAAATTGCCTGGAGTATAATCAAAGATCATAAATGGTGAATGTGTGGCATACAAAACTTGGTTAGATCCGGCTAAATTTTTCAATAAATCTGAAATTCCCATCTGCTGTGTTGGATGAAGATTTCTTGCAGGCTCGTCTAAAAGTAATATTGCTTCTTTTAATTCGGCTCTTTGTGTTTCAGCTGCAAAGTTTACAATAAAAGAAAATGTCCACTTAAATCCCTCTGCTCTTCTGTTTAACAACCCTGTGTTTGTAATCGTTCCATCTTTGTGAACATCTGAAATTACCACACTCATAATATTTCCTGGATTGTATCTTAGGTCCACATGGATAGGATCCCCCTTCCAAGCTGGATTCAATTTACTTGTCAATCTATTACTCGCCGCATTAAGAAGTTTGATACATTTTGAGGGGCTCTCTTTTACTTTATCTAATTCTTTCATATCTAGTTCAGCTAGATAAAAGAGATTTCTTACTGTCTCTGCCTTGTCAAATTCTTCAATATATTCAATTGAATTTGTCCTTTCTCCTTTCTCTTCTCTTAGATACTCGTTGAGATTGATATTGCCATAGATTTTTTTATAATCTGAAAAGTAAACAAATCTGGGATGTAATTCAGATGAAATAAAATTCTGCAAGGCTGTTTTTTCACTTTCACCGCTCAGAAGATTCGAAAATTGGTTTTCTGGACTTTCATAGATTTTTTCCCATTCTTCAATGACTTTGGGTTCTTGAATAGCAATGACGTGAAATTGATTACTAAATTCTGCCATTCCACTATCAAATGTTTCTTGATTCTTTGGACCTTTCCCCTCAAAGAAATTGGTGTCAATCTGTATTCTAAGGTGGTTTGGAATAGTATCTAAAAATCCAAGAATTTGATTTGAGAAATTTTCCCATGAATTAAGTCCTTTATTTTCATCTTCACTAAGTTCAATATCTTCAAACTCATATTGAACTTTTGGATTTTGATTTGTTTTAAATAATTTAATTTTTTTCATTTCTGGCAGATTAGGAAATTTTTCTTTTATTAGTTCAATTTCATGTTGGTTTAAGTCAAAGTCTCCTTCTGCCAATCTCATCTCCTCTTTGAGTTCTTCATCCATTTCGTCACAAAGATCTAATTCTGAAATTTGTTCATCTCTATTCAATAAGGTCAATGCTTGAAGAATTGTGGTTTTTCCACTTTCATTTCTTCCAACAAATGCTGCTAAATCCCCAACTGTAATTTCTCCAGAATCATGAATGCAACGGTATGCTCTAACTCTAAATTTTCTAAGTCGCATCTAGCGATACTTAGTCGGCTACGATTTAACTCATTCGTCAAATTGATCCGAAGTTTTCAAAATTTGCTAAATAAATATAAGGGAACCACAAATCTTAAAACAAAATGGCAACTAAACGAATTTTTATTGTATTTGTGTTACCGGTAATTTTTTCATTAGCTTTTGGTACTGCAGTAATGACTGATATCTTACAAAAACCAGATAGAGAATTGAATATGTGGCCAATGTCTTACTCTGAAGGATTTTCCTCTAATAATGAGCAAATTGAGATCATTGGTATATCCAAACAATATTCCATCTCAGAACCTATAGAAATCCAGGTCAAAATTGATAATTTGTCCTTTAATTGTGGAGATCTTTATGTTACAATTTATTCCTCAGCAAAAAATGATGTAATTACTCAAGGTGGATTCTTTGAGCAATGCTTTGAGAATGGAAACAAAATCCTTCCTATAGGCGATGAATTTTCTAAAGTTATTGAGACTCCAGGCTCTTATGAGGTGGTTGTGGAGATGGTTTCAAAAGAATTAAAGAATATTTCAACAAGAGGGGCATTTACTGTTACATAGGAATTGATTTGTGTATGATAAACAAGAAAATGAAAATAAAAAATGAGATGATTTTATGACAAAGAAAAAAGATACTCTAATTGATGAAGCAGAAAAAATTAAGGCAGAACTAGATGAATTAAAAAAGAAGAACAAAATTTTAGATTCAGTCTCTATAAAGAAAACAACAAAGAAAACAGAAGATAAACCAGCAAAGAAAACAACAAAGAAAACAGAAGATAAACCAGCAAAGAAAATAACAAAGAAAACAGAAGATAAACCAGCAAAGAAAATAACAAAGAAAACAGAAGATAAACCAGCAAAGAAAACAACAAAGAAAACAGAAGATAAACCAGCAAAGAAAACAACAAAGAAAACAACAAAGAAAACAGAAGATAAACCAGCAAAGGAAAAAAAATTAACTAAAAAAGAATTGGAAGAAGCTAAAAAAGAAGCTGAAAAAACGTTAGAAGAAGAATTAGAAGAACAACTTTCTGTTGAAGAAATTGAAAATTTCCAAATTGAGAAGGTTGACATGGAAAGACTCACAAACAAAGTTTATGATATCCTGGCAGAGCGTGAATCAGATGGAATGTTTCAAAGTGAATTATGGAAAAAACTTAAACTTACAAGTCGTGATGGTTCTCGTCTAGCATTAAAACTGGAAAGAATGGGAACCATTACTAGAGAAAAAATTCTTGAGAAGGGCCGTTGGACGTATAAATTAATTTTAAAGAAAACTCCCATTAGCACTCAATCAATTGAAAATGCTCCTTGTTTGGTTTGTCCGGTGGAACAGAAATGTTCACTTGATGGTGAAATTAGCCCTAGAAACTGTCAATTCATTGAAGACTGGGTGATAGATGAAATAAAGAAACCTGCGAAGTCCAAATGAAACTTTTAGATGCTCGTAAAGATCACTATCGAAAGTTAGCACATGAACAAGGTTTTCGAAGTAGAGCTGCATACAAACTCAAAGAATTGAATCAATCTTATCGTCTAATTGGTCCAGGATTTTATGTTCTGGATCTTGGTTGTGCCCCTGGTGGCTGGACTCAGATGGCTGTAAAATTGGCAGGAAACCAAGGTAAAGTAATGGGCATTGATTTGTCATATGTTGAAGAGATTCCTGGTGCTCATATTATTATGGAAAATATTGAAGATGAACATGTAATTGATGAGATTATGTCATATTTTGAGCGTAAAGTTAATGCTGTGATTTGTGATCTTTCTCCAAAGGTAAGCGGAAATTGGTCAGTTGATCATGCTAAGCAAATTTCTCTTAATTATGATTGTGCCAAAATTATGGATAAGGTTTTAGCACACAAAGGAAATGCCGTTTTCAAAGTTTTTGATGGTGAATACTCTATGGAATTCAAAGATTATTTAAAGAAAAAATTTGCTAGAATAAATCTTACAAAACCTAAAGCCAGTAGAAAACAAAGTAGTGAATTATACTATGTTTGTCTTGGTTTTATTGGTTAATCTGAAATAATTTGATTATTTCATTTATTTTTGCGTCTGTCCTAAATCCTGTTGAACTAAATGACGTAACACTAGCTACAAAATTATTTTTTTGTAAATTTGATATTGCATTTTCTAATTTGGGAGGAGATGATTTCATTTTTGATGCAATCTCATCTAGTGTAAAATATGTTCCTGGCATTTCAGATTCTGCAAGGCATTTTTGAAGGATTTTTTCACAAATTTTATTTACTTTGAAATTTGGAACTTCTAATAACATGTTTTGAATAAATTCTTTATCAAAAATTTTTCCAATCCATAAAGGTCCTGCAACACTAATTTTTAATTTACATAGTTCACAATCATATTCTTGATTTAATGTAATTTTTCTATGTCCACAATTTTTACAGTGTAAAATATATCCTATGTTGTCATGTTGGTCTGGTCTGTTTAAAATTTTAACGTATGTTCTATAGTAGTGCATATCACTTTCCACAAACAAAGGAATTATTTTGACCCCCAGTCTTGCAGCCACTGTTCTAAGACAACCAAGAATCAATCTAATTGCAATTTCATTTCCATATTCAGCTCTTACTGAAATTCCACCATATTTTCTCTTACATGCTCCTTGAAAGAGCCCATTTAGGACCTGAAGATCTGTGCAGGCTGTGGATAAAATCCCACCATGCATGGTTGCTCTAATACCACAATCAAAAAATGCTGCAGACGAGCCAAATGGATCTATATCGACAATTGATCCTCTTTTTCCTTTTTTAGAATAATTACTCAAAAATCTACAAACTTCTTTTTCAGAAAATTCAATATTATTTAGATTATTTAGATTGGCTGAATATTCTGCCATTTTTAGGGCTGTTGGATTCAAGTCATTGATTATCATACTTTCCACTTTTAACTCGTTTGCAACTCGTAATCCCCTTGCTCCAATTCCTGACAATCCTTCCAAGAAAATTTTTGGGCCTTTAAAATTTTTTAGAATCACTGCGTATGTAATTACTGAAAAATCCCTATTCAATTTTGCCTTTGGATTGAAAAATGCTGGTTTCTTTGGTGGAACTTTTTCTGTTATTGATTTTTTTGGAACTAATAATCTTGTATTACCTTCAATGATTTCTTCAAACGATTCATCAGAAAATTCCAATTGTTTTTCTATTTTTTCTAAACGTATAACGGTTTAATACTTGTTTTTTACGACAAAATTTGTGCAAATTTGTGGAATCGATGATGCTGGACGTGGTTCTATATTGGGACCACTAGTTATAGCTGGTCTTTCTTTGGATAAAAAAAATTTAAGAAAACTATCGGCTATGGGAGTAAAAGATTCAAAAAAACTTTCTCCAAAATTACGTGAACATCTTTATAAAAAAATTATCGAAATTGCCGATAATTATTACATTGCAAAGATTCCTCCAAAGTCCATAGATGCAAGTGTTAAGAAACATTGTCTAAACAGGCTGGAAGCAAAATATATGGCAAAAGTCGTTTCAAAATTAAATCCTGACACATCATATGTTGATTCATGTGATGTTAATCCAAGTAGATTTGGAAAAGAAATCTCACTATTGTCTAATAATAATAAAATCAAATCATATCATCATGCAGATAGTAGATTTGTTATAGTATCTGCTGCATCAATTCTTGCTAAAGTAACACGAGATAAAGCCATAGCAAAGTTAAGAAAAAATCATAATTTGGGAAGCGGATATCCCTCCGATTCAGTAACTGTGAAATTTGTGACTAAATATTATAAAACAAACCATGTCATGCCTAGTTTTGTGCGTAAAAGTTGGAAACCTGTTCAGAAAATTGTAGAAGATTATTAATTTTTATACCTTGCAATTACCATTGCATGATCTTTGTCATATGGGTGTAAATCTATTGACTGTAATATATCAAATTTTGTTTTTAGTTTTTCTGTTTCTTGTTCAATAATTTTTCTTGGAGATTTTGTAACATCTATACTTCTTGTTTTGATAACTAAAAAGAAGTATCCTCCTTTTTTTAGAAACATTTCACAGTTCTCTATTGCAATTTTTGTTTGATCAGGTTGTGCTATGTCTACATATACTACATCAACTTTCCCAAAAACAGAAAAATATTCTTTGGGTTTCCTTGCATCTTGTAGAATTGGAATAATATTTGATCTATGTGATGCTACTCTGTCTAAAAAATCTCTGGCAACTCTACTTGCATGTTCGACACCAAAAACTATTCCATTTGGACCTACAATGTCTGAAATATGACTGACAGTAGTTCCAGTTGATGCTCCTAAATACAAAATTTTGGTTTTATTTTCAAAAGGAAAATTCTCAAGTTCATTCATTATTGCTGCTGCTAATTTGCTTCGAAATGGATCCCATAATCTGTATTCTGTTCCTTTTTTAATAATTAATTTTTCTTTGTATACTTGGTTACCCGGAACCAAATTCTCAGTCGCTAGTTTTCTCTGTCCTTCTGATTTAATCCAAAAAAATGATTGATTATCTTCTTCCAAACTTCTTTCTCTTTTTATTTTTAGAACCTGATCTTTCTTTATTATCTCCACCTTCTCTTCTTCTATCTCCACCTTCTCTTCTTCTATCTCCACCTTCTCTTCTTCTATCTCCACCTTCTCTTCTTCTATCTCCACCTTCTCTTCTTCTATCTCCACCTTCTCTTCTTCTATCTCCCAAGTTTTCACCCTCACGTCTAAAGGATTGAGGTGTTCTGATGTCTTTTTCAGTTGGATTTTCATATTTCTTACCAATTTCATCAACTCTAATGTTGAGTTTTTCAAGCAGAGTCTTGTTTAATCCCTCTCCATAGACATCTACTCTTGCAGCAATAACCGCCTTTGCAGCTACTGCTCTTGCGATTTTTCCTCTTTGCCATCTTGGAGCCGCATGAACCATGGCATGTTGGAATAACAATCCATGTTTTGGTGGCTGAGAACCTGTCTTTAATGATCTAAACAATGCTTTTTCAGCTCCCAAAACTTGTATTGTACTCGCAGGAAGAGATGCCAATCTATTAAGACTTCCAGCCCTTCCTAAAATTCTCGCGCCCACTGCAGTACCAAGTATTGCTGAAAGATTTGGTGCAATTTCTTGCATTTCAGATTCAATATGATCTTCAAGTTTTTTACGTAAATCATGAAAGTCTAAAATTTGTTTTGCAATTGATTGTACTATGACTAAATTGACATCCGAGATATCCCCTCCTCTACTTTTTGATGAAATTAAAGATAACATTTCGACTTTTGATTCTGGAAAACCTGCATCCTCAAAAACTTGTTTAGTTAATGATTCACGTTTACCCGCAATTACTACCTGTGCATAACCGTTGATACTGTCAATTATATTATCTAATTCTGGAAAATGCAATCCGTACCATTCTCTAAGTCTTGAACTTAACGCATTTGCTATTTTATCAATTTCATCTAGGGAATTAATTGCCTGAATAATATGAAGATCTGGACTTTCTGATACCTCCGTAACTTTTGAAGATGATAACCCTAGAGCAAACTCTCTAAGTTTTCCTAGTGCGTCTTGGGGATTGCTAGCAAAACCTGAATCAACTATTATTTGTGGTTTTGATGCCTGTGTGGTCTCTAACTCTGAGGTTTCCATGATTTGACAATCAATGGAATTTTTTTTCAGAATGGCAAGTAATGATTCATCGCTAACAGCAACTCCTCTCTGAATTGAAACTAGATAATTTATCAGCTCATTTAGTTTTGCTTCCTTGTTCTTTATTGAAAGATACTCTTTAACTGAATTAGAGAAAGGAAATGTTTTTTCAAGTTTTTCATCATTGAAAACGGATATTCCCAATTCTGTTAAAATCACAGAATACATGACTAGTTCAATCTAAATCACCTTTAAAAAAGGTACCAGAACCGTGAATCAACTATTATATTCGAAACTAGGTTGATTAATCAAAGTGGAACCTACTCTTGTAACTTCCATAGGTCAAATACAATTAGACAGACCTGTAATGCTAGCATCAGGAATTTTGGGAATTTCATTAGATGTGTTTAATCGACTATATCGTGCAGGAGCAGGCGCTGTTGTAACTAAATCTCTCAGCAAAGAACCCTGGGAAGGCTACCCAAACCCAACTATCTTCAGTGTAAAAGGAGGTGGTTGGATTAATGCTGTAGGTCTCTCAAACCCTGGCGCTACAAATTTTGCCAAAATGATTGAACCTAACCAAGATGTTCCAATAATAGTGAGTTTGGTAGGTTCGATTCCTGAAGATTTTGAAATTATGATAAAACAATTTGAAAAATGTAAAGTCACAGCATATGAACTAAACCTATCCTGTCCCCATGTTGCTAAAGTTGGTTTAGAAGTAGGTGATGATCCTGAACTGGTAAAAAAAATTGTGACTACTGTAAAAAAGACAACTGATGTTCCAATAATTGCTAAAGTTGGTTTAGGTACTACTCATTATCTAAATACTGTTGGCACTGCAATTGACTCTGGAATTGATGCGATCACTGCAATCAATACTGTTCGTGCAATGGCAATTGATGTTGAAACACAAAGACCAATTCTTAGTAACAAATTTGGTGGATTATCTGGTACTCCCATTAAACAAATAGCATTAAGATGTGTTTATGAGATTTCTTCAAAATATGATATCCCAATTATTGGATGTGGTGGTATATCTACCTGGGAAGATGCAGTTGAATTTTTCTTGGCAGGATCTTGTGCAATTCAACTTGGTAGCGCAGTTGGCGATAATTGGTTTGATGTTTTTAATGACATTAACAATGGAATAACTCAATACATGAAGAAAAAAAATTATTCTAGAATAGAAGATATGGTGGGTCTTGCAAAGAAATTATAATCATCCAACAATTGTTACAGTCGAAAAAGTAATTGATGAAACTCCCACTGTTAGAACTTTAGTTTTCTCAGATGAAGTAATGTCAAATGTTCTTCCTGGACAATTTGCAATGGTTTGGATTCCTGGAGTCAATGAACTTCCCATGAGTGTGATGACTTCTAAAGAATCTGGAAAGGCTGCATTTACCGTAAGAAAACATGGACCTGCTTCGACTGGTTTATTCAATGTTAAAGTAGGAGAACAACTTGGAATTAGAGGTCCGTATGGAAACTCGTTTGACCTCAAAGAAGGAAAACTTTTGCTAGTTGGTGGTGGAACTGGCCTTGTTCCTATGATGAGATTACTTACTTTTGTAAAACCTTCTGATGATGTTACCATTCTAATCGGTGCAAAAACAAAAGATGAAATCTTCTTTGAAGACTTGGCAAATGGTTTATTGGAAAACAATCCTCACAAAGTAATTGTTTCAACTGATGATGGAAGTTATGGTGAAAAAGGTTTTGTAACTGATTTGGTTGAAAAACTTGTCAGCAAAACACAATATAGTGGAGTGTATACGTGTGGACCTGAAATTATGATGTACAAAACTGTCCAGTCTGCTCATTCTAGAGGTATTTTTGTTCAAGCCAGTCTAGAGCGTATGATGAAATGTGGAGTTGGAATTTGTGGTAGTTGCTGTGTTGGAGAGGATCTTGTTTGCCGAGATGGAACCGTATTTGACGGAAAACATCTTTCAAAAAACACGGAATTTGGTTATTTTCACAGAAATAAGGCTGGAATTTTGGAAAATTATTGAACTTTACTAGCAAGGTTTAAAATCCATCACAAAATTATTCCCGTGAAGGATATGGGAACTCCAAAGATCATTTTAACTGCTGATCGAACTTTAATGTCGCCATATCGTGGATTGTCTCTGGCAACATTTTTTGGATGTGCTCCAGCTATTGACCCTAATAGAGATAAAAACAGCTTTTGGTACAAGATTCTGGGAAAACAAGTAACCCCGAAGGTTCTATTTGATTTTATTTGTAACTATATCCCCCACACAAATGGTGTAGCAAACTATGCACCTTATGGATTAAGAAAATTGGAAGCAGGATTGCTTCGAGATGGATTTAACAGACAAGATGTTGTAGTTGCCCATCCTGATCATATTGAGCAATTCATTGGACCTCAAACAGAAGTTGTTGGAACATATGAAATGGATCCTCTTGGTATGGGCCCAGTCACCATGACATTTACCTATGGTAGAAAACAAATCTCTTATGATGAATATTACAATACTGAATTACATCATAGGATTAAAGCCGCTAAAGCAAAAACTGGAAGTAAAGCTAAAGTAATTTCTGGTGCATCCGGAACTTGGCAGTATAATTATGATCCAGAAAAAATTGAAGAATTTGGAATCTATGCAATTTTGGAGGGTGAGCTTGGTGGAATAGCACCTGAAATTGATGGACATGCTGGAAGATTCTTTAACTATTTGATTAATGGTGATTTTGAAAATATGGATCCTTTTAGAAAGAGAAGTGACTTTAAAGTTAACATTAAAGAATTTGAAAGAAATGGAAAAAAACTTCATGGAAGATTTGTTAATTTCTGGGACAGACCAGAACTAGAAGAAATCCCTGATATTGTTGAACCAAGTATGCATGGAATGGTGGAGGTAATGCGTGGCTGTGGTAGAGGATGCAAATTCTGTGATGTTACGTTAAGATCATTAAGATACTATTCACCAGAAAAAGTTAAAAGAGAAATTGAGGTTAACATTAAGAAAGGTGGTTCTAAATCTGCATGGATTCACAGTGATGATATTTTCGTTTATGGAATGGATCCAAGAACTGCAAAAGGAATGGAACCAAACAGAGAAGCATTAGAAGAATTATTTACTGCAATTATGTCTACTGGTGTTGAGCATACAAATCCAACACATGGAACATTAGCAGGAGCAATCGCTGATGAAAAATTGATTCCAAATCTATCCAAAATTATCAAAGCTGGTCCTGATAATATGATTGGTGTTCAAGCTGGATTTGAAACTGGAAGTTTAAGATTAATTGGTAAATATGCTGATAGAAAACTTGCTCCATATTCTCCAGATGAATGGCATTGGGTTGTAAAAGAGGGTGTCAAGACTTTGAACCAAGACTATTGGATTCCAGCATTTACACTCATTATGGGTCTCGATAATGACGAAACCCCCGAAGATTCATGGGAGACTATCCGTTTACTCAGTGAATTAGAACATGAACAGCCTGACTCAATGTTTACTGCTACAGCACTTACATTTGTTCCAATTGGCTTGTTAGAAAAATCTGATTTCTTTAACATTGGAAATGAGATGACTCCTGCACAACTAGGTGTCCTTTACAAGACATGGCAACACAACTTCAAGTATGGTATTCAAAAATTCATGACTAAGACTGGTACAAAAGGTCCACAAAGATACTTCTTTAACGCAATTGCAAGATCTCTTGGCGGCGTTCCACTTGGTGCCATGGAACGATATGCCCGCAGAAAAAGTACGGAACATGAAAAAGTAATTGAGACTGTTAAAGCAAAGTATTGGTAGTCATACAAATACATAAATTCACTTATTTGTGTTTAGTATCATGGCAACTCACGGTTCGCTCACAAAAGCAGGTAAAGTAAGGGGACAGACCCCAAAGATTGAAGGGCGAAAAATCGTTGGTACCAGTTCTAGTCTTAGGAATAAAAGTAACTTCAAAAAACGATTTGTCTTAGGTAGGTACCCTGGTCAAAACAAACCTGGACAAAGAAGAAAGAGACGATAGTCAGTTCTTGCTAAAATTTTATCATTCTATACTTCTTTTACTAAAACAATACTCTTATAAAGTACTGGTACCGTACTATACAGTATGGTAGAAGACTTAAGATTAGATAGTTTAGAGGGTGTCGGTCCTGTAACTACAAGAAAATTATCCGATGCAGGTGTCCACAACGTCATGGATCTCATCGTAAGAGGTCCCGTGGAAATCGCAGACATAACTGGAATGGAAAAGGATACTGCTGAAAAAATTGTAAACAAAGCCCGACAACACTTGGTTGAAGGGGGATTAATTGCCAAAGATTTTGTCAGTGCAAGTGAAATTTACAAACACCGACAAAGTATTGGTAAAATTACAACTGGTACAAACTGCCTTGATACCCTATTTGATGGTGGTGTTGAGACTCAAGCCCTAACAGAAGTTTATGGAGAATTTGGTTGTGGTAAAACACAATTTGCACATACAATGTCAGTAATGGTTCAAAAAAGCAAGGAAGAAGGTGGACTTGAAGGAAATGTCTTATACATTGACACTGAAAACACTTTCAGACCTGAAAGAATTGTATCTATTGCTCAAGCTAATGAGATGGATCCAGAAAAAGTTCTAGACCGTATCATAGTTGCTCGTGCATATAACAGTGCACACCAAACATTGATACTAGAAGAGGCTGGTCCAATAATTGAAGAAAATAATATCAAACTAATTGTAGCAGACTCTGCAGTTGGATTATTCCGTGCTGAATATCTTGGAAGAGGAACACTATCAAACAGGCAACAAAAACTAAATCACTTTGTTCATCTCTTATCAAGAATTGCAGAAACATACAACTGTGCTGCAATTGCGACCAACCAAGTTATGGCATCTCCTGATGTCTTCTTTGGGGATCCAACTCGTCCAATTGGCGGAAACGTAGTTGCACATACAAGTACCTACAGAATATACTTTAAGAAATCAGGTAAGAAGCGAATTGCCAGAATGGTGGACAGTCCTCATCACCCTGAAGAGGAAGTAATCTTTGCTCTAGGTGAAGCAGGTGTTATAGACCCTGAAGAGGCAGAGAAAAAGACAACCAAAAAGACAACCAAAAAGACAACCAAAAAGACAGAGCCTAAAGTAGAGCCCGCGATAGAAACACCTGCCGTTGAAACAATCACTGAAACCCCTGAGATTGAAACTCCTGTAGAAACACCTGAAATAGAATCTACAGTAGATACAGAATCGACTGATTCAGAACCCTTAGAAGAGTAATTCTTCTCTTTTCCCTTATCTTTTAACTTCTTTTTGAAATTTGTTTAATCTCCAAAAATAATTGATTAAATTATAATATGATTTGAGGTCTAAAAATATCATGACAGATCTTTATCGCTTACTTCCAGAAGAAATGGAACAACTAGTAA